>NZ_PZKN01000006.1 GCF_003046795.1 Desulfonatronum sp. SC1
GCCCACCCGACCCCGAACTTTTGCCCGAGGCCCCAATGCAGACGTCCTTGCGTGTACTGCTAGTGGACGACCACCCAATCAACCGCAAGTCCGCGACCCTGATCCTGCAAGAAATGAACTGCGAGGTGACCGCGGCCCAGGACGGTCTGGAAGCCCTGGACCTGGTGCAGGGTCAGTATTTCGACGCGGTGTTTATGGACGTGCAGATGCCGATGATGGACGGCTACGAGACCACCCTGGCCATCCGCCGCCTGGGTGGGCGGTTCGAGAAGCTGCCCATCGTCGCCCTGACCGCGAACACCATGGCTGGCGACCGGGAACGCTGTCTGGAGGCGGGGATGACCGACTATCTGCCCAAGCCCATGCCCAAGGACGCCCTGGTCGCCATCTTGGCCGCTTATCACCCTGGTCCGGAAGGGCATCAGGAACAGGGGTCGACCCAGGACGACGGAACTCGAGTGCTGGATGTGGCCGCGCTGCTGCGACAGTATGACGGCCATCAGGACATGGCCCGGGAGATTCTTCAGGATTTTCTGGCGGACACGCCGGGGGAGATCGCGGCCATCGGCCAGGCACTGGCCCGACGGAATCCGGAAGCCGAACGGATCGCTCACCGACTTAAAGGTCCCTGCTTTTATGTCGGCGCGGTCGGGCTGGCTGGTCATTGCGCCGGGATCATGAACGCCGTGCGTCATGGACAATGGGACGGAGCGGATCGGGAATTCCAGGCATTGCAACAAGCCTGGGCCGTGTTTACCTTGGAGAGCGAGGGCTGGCTGGGGAGAAGGTTGGGTCTCCAGGCGCCGGTTTCAAATGGGTGAGGGCATCTCACGCTATCGAAGTCTGAATCGAAAGTTCAACGCCAAAATGTCCCCATCCCAGCGCCTTCCAGCCGACCATTCGTCCGCCTCGCCGCAACTCTCCCCAGTGGCAACGGCCCTGCTCATCGGGCTGTTCGGGGCGGCCGGGGCTTTGGCCCGGTACGGGATATTCGCGGCGGCCTCTCAGTTTCCCGACCCGACCTTCCCCTGGGGTACCTCCCTGACCAACGTCCTGGGCTGCTTCCTCTTCGGCCTGATCTGGACACTTTCGGAGAAACGCGCCCTGATCCCCAAGCCCCTGGGTCTCGTCCTCCTGACTGGCTTCGTTGGCTCCTTCACCACCTTTTCTACCTACGTCTACGAGGCCGAGGTATTGCTCCAGCAAGGCCAATGGCTCACCCTCGGCTTGAAAATCCTCGTGCAAAATCTGCTGGGCTTTGGGGCTCTGATCCTGGGAGTTCGGGTCGGGCGGATTTAGAGGCCATCAGCTTTCTTCCGGCCACTCGCGGACCAACTCCACCAGGATACGCACGCCGAAGCCGGTGCCTCCGGCGATGCCGTGGTCGCCCTTTTTCTTGGCAAAGGCAGGTCCGGCGATGTCCAGGTGTATCCATGGGGTGTTTTCCGGAACGAAGCGTTGCAGGAACAGGGCCGCGTAGATCGCGCCGCCTTCTCTCGCGCCGACGTTCTTCAGATCCGCGACTTCGCTTTTCAGCTCATCCTTGTAGTCTTCCCAGAGCGGCATGGGCCAACAGGGCTCGCCGACCCGCTCGCCGATGCGTCGGACCTGTTCGGCCAGCGACTGTGGCGCGGCAAAGGCCCCGGCGATGCGCGGGCCCAGGGAGACCACCATGGCTCCGGTCAGGGTGGCCAGGTCCACGATGCCCAGCGGATTGTAGCGTTTACCATAGGCCAGGGCGTCGCAAAGCAGCAAGCGGCCTTCGGCGTCGGTGTTGATGATTTCCACGGTCTTGCCGGAACAGGTCGTGACCACGTCCCCTGGCTTGACCGCCTTGGGACCGGGAAGGTTCTCGGTGCAGGGGATGATTCCTACAATCCGGCGCTGATTGCCGTCATTTTGGCCCAGGCGGCCATGGGCCTCGAAAAAGCCGAGCACCGCCGCGGCCCCGCCCATATCCCCCTTCATTTCCTCCATGCTTTGGCTGGGCTTGAGGGAAATCCCACCAGTGTCAAAGGTGATCCCTTTGCCGATCACCACCAGGGGCTTTTCTGCATCGATGGAGGCCGACTGCCCGGCCAAGCCGGAAACGCTCGGCCGGGAGTCCAGGATGATCAGGCGGGCCTGGTCCCGGTTGGCCTGAAAGACCGCGGCGAAGGCTCCCATGCCCAGGGCCTCGATTTGGTCCGCGGCCATGACCTCCACGCCGAAACCGTATCGCGCGGCCAGATCCCGGGCCGTCTGGGCCAGGTATTCCGGGGTGGCCAGGTTGGCGGGCATGTTCACCAGGTCCCTGGCCAGGTTCAGCCCGTGACCCGTTGCCAGGCTCTTGTCCAAACGGTCCTTCAGGCGTGCATCAGCTTGGTCGTCTATCTGGTCGTCCATCAGGATGCGCAGTTTTGGAGGCTGGCTGGGGGGCTCGTCCTTCTCCGTCTTCAGCCTCTCAAAACGGTACACGGACGTCATGGCGGCGCAGGTCGTCTCCTCCACGGCCAGCGGGAGATCCAGGCCCGTATCCCTCAGAGCCTGGCCATTCAGGCCGAATTCGGTCATCCGCAGGTCCATGGCGCAGCCCACGGCCGAGGCCACGGCCCGGCGCAGTTCCCGCGGCTCGAAATTCTTGCGTCCACCCAGCCCCACCAGGATCGCTGCCGGGGAAGCGGTGCCGCTGGGCGGGAAGAAATAGCGCACGGACTTCGCTTTTCCGGAAAAGGTATCCACGGCGGGATTTCCGGACAACCAGCCGCCTTGGGCGGCCAACCACGTTTGCAGGCCGGGCGTCTTCTCGGGTTCCTTTTCGAACACGAAAAAAAACAGGGCCTCACCAGCGAACTCGCCCTGGGATTGGAAGGTGATATCCATTGTTTCTCCTGGTTGAATGCTTCTTTGACGGGGATGGTTTGCTATTGGTGGGCACATCGACATCTTGCTCCAGATGATCCCGTGGATAACCGTGCCTTGTAGGGGCAGGCCTCGCGCCTGCCCTTTGCCCTGATAAACATGGCCGAACGGTTGGTCGCAATGCTGCCGTTGCTCCTCGTTGCCTCGCCCATTCAGGGCGGCCGCGAGGGCCGCCCCTACATTTGGTTCATTGCCTGATCAGCATGGTATTCAGCGCTGAAACGAGGGCGCGCGGCTTAGGTCCGATATTTCGCGTTGATCCGGATGTATTCCTCGGTCAGGTCCGAGGCCTGGAGGGTGTACCGGCCCTGACCCTGGCCCAAGGTGATGTCCAGGTGGACGTCCTGACGGCAAAGGGCCGCGGCCAGGAGGTTGTCCCAGTCCATGGGCACCGGGACGCCCTGATGGAAGATGGTGTGTCCGGCCAGGGCCACGCTGACGTGGTCGGGGTCGAACTCGGCGCCGCTACGGCCCAGGGCGGCCACGATCCGGCCCCAGTTGGGGTCCTGGCCGTACATCGCGGTTTTGACCAGCGGAGAATGGCCAACGGCCCGGGCGGCCAGGTCGGCCTGGCGAGTGCTTTTGGCCCCGTTGACCCGGATGTGGATCACCTTGGTTCCGCCTTCGGCGTCCTGGACGATCAGGCCAGCCAGTTCCGCGCACACTTCAGCCAGGGCCTTGGCCAGCGCGGTCAGTTCCTTCTTTTCCCGCACCTCCCCGGCCCGTCCGTTGGCCAGGGCCAGGACGCAGTCGTTGGTGCTGGTGTCGCCGTCCACGGTGATCCGGTTGAAGCTGCGGTCCACGGCCGTGGACACGGTTTCCCGCCACCAGTCTTGATCCACTCCCGCGTCGCAGATGATGAAGCCGAGCATGGTGGCCATGTTCGGGCAGATCATGCCCGCGCCCTTGGCCATGCCCAGGACCCGGACCTCTCCGGTTCCCAAGGATAGGGAGCGCCAGGCCATTTTTGGGTATTTGTCCGTGGTCATGATCGCCCGGGCCGCGTCCAGGGCCGTGGCCCGTCCCAGGCTTTCACCCAGGGTCGGCAGGGCTTGTTTCCAAAGGTCCAGCTTGACCCGGTCGCCGATCACCCCTGTGGAGGCGGGGAGGATTTCATCCGGTGACAGGCCGAGGGCTTCGGCGGTCATGGCCAGGGCGTCGTGACAGTCCACCAGCCCCTGTTCCCCCGTGCAGGCGTTGGCCTGACCGGCGTTGACCGCCACGGCCCGGACAGGTCGGCCTGGAGAGCCGGAAGCCAGCATCTCCTTGACCACCAGCACCGGGGCGGCCTGGAACAGATTGCGGGTCAGCGTGGCGGCCCAGACGCAGGGAGCGTCGCTGTGGATTACGGCCAAATCGTTGCGTTGGGAATATTTGAAACCGGCGGCGGCCACGGCGAAGTCAAATCCTTGGGGGACGAGAATCATGCGGGTTCTCCTGAAGGCGGTGTTGGGGTGGATGGATCGGGGGTGGTTGTCGGTGAACGGTCCGGCGATATCTGGTCCGCTTGCGGCTGGGCTGGTCCGTTCAGGGGCAGGCGGACGGTGAATCGCGCTCCTTGGTCCGGGGTGGACCAGGCCGTGATCTCGCCGCCGTGGTCCTGGACCAGTTTGTAGCTCACGGCCAGCCCCAGGCCGGTACCTTTGGCCTTGGTGCTGAAGAAGGGGTGGAAGAGCTTTTTCATGACCTCTTCCGGGATGCCTCGACCGGTGTCCTTGATTTCGATCCGGACGAAATCGGCGTCCCGGGCCGTGCTGATGGACAGTTCGCCGCCCTCGGGCATGGCTTCCAGGGCGTTCTTGGTCAGGTTGATCAGGACCTGTTTGATCTGGTCGGAGTCCAGTATGCAGACCGGCAGCTTCGGGTCCAAGGCCAGCCGGGAGACCACGCCCTGGGATTCGGCCTGGTCCTGGAACAAGTCGGCCACCTGCCGAACCAGTTCGTTGAACTCGGTTTCAACCAAGGAAGGACGGGGTGGCCGGGTGAAGTCGCGCACCTCCACGAGCAGATGCTCCAGCCGTTTGGCCTCCCCGGCGATGATCTCCAGCTTTTCGACGCGCGGATCGTCTTCGGACAGGGTGCGCAGGACCTGTTGGGCGAATCCGCCCATGAGCAGCAAGGGATTTTTGATTTCATGGGAGAGGTGGGCCGCGGCTTCGCCAATGGCGGCGAAGCGTTCCGAGAGCATCAGTTTTTCCTGGGTTTGCAGCAGCTGGTCCATGCTTTGGCGGACCTTGTCCCGTTCCCGGCGCAATTCCGCTTCCGAGCGCCGGAGATGCTCGGTTTTGGCGTCCACTTCCCGTTTCAAGGTTTCGGACCAGCGCAGGGCGATGAACAGGAACGCGGCGGCGGCAAAGAGCACGGCCAGGAAAAACAGTCCGACCATCAACCACTGCCGCGCCACCACCGGCTGCATCAAACCATAGACCTCGGTGTCCGGAGCGGCCAGTCCCACGGACCAGAAGCGGCGCTCTCCGTCGGGCTCAGGGGGCAGGGACACGGGGCTGAAGGCCAGGAGCTTGCGCATTTCCCCGCTCACATCCCAGTGCCAGCCCGAAATATACCAGTCCGTGCCTTCCTCGCCGCGCAGCAGACGGGTTCGTACCAACTGGTTGATTCGTTCGTAGGAAATGTCCGGGTTTCGAGCTTGGCGGATCGTATAGGAGCTTTGGCCGCGAAAGTCGCTTTCCACATGGAACAGGAAGTCGCCCTGGTGGTCGATGACCCAGGCGTATCCGGACTTTCCGGAGCGGACGCCCGCGGCGTATCGCGCGGCCACGGCCTGGAGATCCAAAAGAAAAAACAAGACCTCCGGGCGTTCGGGCCTCGAAGGAAGGAGCAAGGGGGCCGTGAAGCGTCCGGCAAATGGACCGGAGGCGAGGGCGAGGGGAGCTCCGAGCACGGCCTGGTTCGGATCCCGATCGGTGGAAAGCCGGGCCGCGTCCCGGCTGATGCTGTCCGAAAGCTCCGAGGCTGGAACGTCTTCTCGGGGTGAGAAAAGCATGTTTCCAGCTTCAAGGGCGCTTTTGTCCGGGGTCGCCAGCCCGATTCCCAAAACTCCCCATTCCTCGAAAAAGGAGAGGTAGTGGTCCAGTCCGGCTTGATCCAGGGCCGGGCGACGCTCTATGAGAAGCTGCAGGCCCTGTTCCAGAAGCTGAAAATTTGTCTGAATGTCCTTGGCGATCTGTCGGGTCAGGCCAAGTTGCTGTTCGTTGAATTGGCTGGAGACGAGCTTTTCCAACTCGGTGTCCGCCCGCAGGGCCAACCCGAAAACAGCCAGAACAATGGCGATGCAGGTGAGGGCGAGGCCGCCCAGGAAGCGTTTGCGCATGAGGTGACGAGGCTGGTTGTTGAATTGGAAGGCGTCCCCGAACCATCCGCTGATTACGCCTTTGACCCTGGGAATTCAAGGTGTTTGGTGGTCAAGTCAAACCTCCAGCTCGTACTTCTTCAACAACGCGTAGAAGTGGGAACGCGACAACTCGGAAATATCGAGCATCCGGGGGATGTCGCCGCCGGTTTTGTGGATCAGCGTTTCCAGGTAGCGGCGTTCGCTGGCGGTCTTGAACGCCTTGAGGGACGGCAAGTCGCCTTCAAGGGGGGCGTCTTCCAGGAAATCAGGTTCGCCTTCGTGAACTTCGGGCTTGCCGGCCGCCAGCCTCGCCCGGGTGACCTTGATCCGCAGATCCTTGGGCAGATGCATGGCGTAGAGGAATTTTTCCACGCCCGAGGCCACGAAGGCCCGCTCCATGACGTTGCCCAGTTCCCGGACATTGCCCGGCCAGTCGTAATCGGCCAGGGCGGCGAAGAAATCCGAGCCGAAGACCTTGGTCTGGATGCCGGAAGCGACACACAGCCGCTGGATGAAGTGGGTGGCCAGGGGTTTAATGTCCTCGGGGCGCTGGCGCAATGGAGGCAGCGGCAGTTTGATGGTCTTGACGCGGAAGTAGAGGTCCTGGCGAAATGCTCCGGAGGCGATCAGTTCATCCAGGTTCTGATTAGTGGCTGCGACGAGCCGAAAGTCGCTCTCCTGTTCCCGGTTTTCTCCAAGAGGTCGGAACCGGCGCTCCTGAAGCACCCGGAGCAGGGACTTCTGCATGGCCAGCGGCAGTTCTCCCAGCTCGTCCAGAAACAGAACCCCGGTATGGGCCTGGCGGACAAGGCCTTCTCGGTCCGCCAGCGCACCGGTGAACGCGCCCTTGCGGTGCCCGAATAGGGTGCTTTCCAGCAGCGTGTCGGTCATTGCCGCGCAGTCCACGACAACAAAAGGGCAGCTCGCCCGACGGCTGTTGGCGTGGATGATCCGGGCCGCCAGTTCCTTGCCCACCCCGGTTTCCCCGGTGATCAGCACATTGGCGTCGGATACCGCGCCCTGGGCGATGATCTCGAAGCATTCCCGCATGGCCTGGCTGGAACCGATCATTCCGCTGATGTCCAGGGTTCGCGGTGCGGCCCGGTCGCGTTGTTCCTTGTATTTCAAGGCTCGGTTGATGCTCAAGTTGATGTCCTTGATGGACGCCGGCTTGACCAGATAATCCCAGACGCCGCCCTCGATGGCCAGTTCCGCTCCTTCGGGGTCGCCTTTACCGGTGAGGATGATTACCTCCGGAGGATTGGGCTGGGCCTTCAGTTCCGGGAGCAGGGACAGGCCGCTGCCGTCGGGCAGGTTCACGTCCAGAAGCAGCAGGTCGAAGGGTTCGGATTGCATTGCGCGGCGTGCGGCGTCCAGGCTGGCGGCCTGGCCCGAGGGGATTTGTTGTCGGCGCAGCAGGCTGGCCATGGTGGCGCGGATTTCAGGGTCGTCGTCCACGATCAGAATTCTCGGCACGGGAGAACGCCTCCAAAGGGGATGAAGCAGGTTGACGCGGCATGTTACTGTTCAGGTTCTTGTCCGAAATATGGATCAGATATCTGGCCGGATGCGTGGTCCGTGGCTGGACCCTTGGCCATAACCTTGGAAAGGGCCGCTGACAGATCGGCCTTGTTGAAGGGCTTGGGCAGCACGAGTCGGATGTTGTCCGCGGCCTCGCCCATTTCCAGGACGTAGCTGCGACCGGAGACCAGGATTACGGGCAGATCCGGACGCATCAGCCAGATTTGGCGGGCCAGGTCGATGCCGGTCAGGCCGGGCATGTCGTAGTCGGTCAGCACCAAGTCGATGTCCGGGCGTTGTTCAAGGATTTGCAGGGCCTCATTGCCGGCCGCCGCGGAGAGGACCGTATAGCCGAGCTGTTCCAGAGAGCGGGGCGTGGTGGCCAATTGTTCCTCTTCATCCTCCACGAACAGAATGACCCCGCTGCCTTTTTGGATGGGCGCGGGATGGGCGGTCAACACGGACCGATCCGCCGCGATCATGGGCAGCAAGATGCTGAACGCGGCCCCCTGGTCCCGGGTGCTGCTGACGTGGACCGCGCCCTTGTGGTTTTTGACGATGCCCAGGACCATGGCCAGCCCCAGGCCCGTGCCTTCGGTCTTGCCCTTGGTGGTGAAGAAGGGGTCGAAGATCTTGTCCAGGGTCTCCGGGGCGATGCCGGGGCCGGTGTCGCTCACGGTCAGCCGAAAGAACGCTCCGGGAGTTATGTTCAGCTCTTCGGCGTCAGAGTCCGTGACCCGAATTTCCTCCAGCCGGATCGTCAGCTCCCCGCCGGTGGTCTGCATGGCCTGGAAGGCGTTGGTGCAGAGGTTCATGAGCACCTGGGTGACCTGGGTCGGGTCCAGCATCACCGGGTCGGACCTGCCGGATATGCTGTCCTGGATCACGATGTTGCGAGGCAGGGAGCGCTGGAGCAAGGCCACGGATTCACGGACCAGGGCGGGCAGATCCGTGGGCCGGAATCCTTCCTGGGAGGGGCGGCTGAAGGTCAGGATGCGTTCCACCAGGTTTCTGCCCCGGCTGGAAACCCGCAGGACCCGCTCCAGATCCTCGGCCGTGGGCGACTCCGGGTCTATGTCCCCCAGGGCTAGCTCCGTGGAATTGATGATCGATGTCAGTATGTTGTTGAAATCGTGGGCGATCCCTCCGGCCAGGGTGCCGATGGCCTCCATTTTTTGGGACTGCAAAAGCTGACGCTCCAGGTTCATCTCGTGGGTGATGTTTTCCGCCGTGCTCAGGGTTCCGACCACTTCGCCCTTTTCGTTGTGCAGAGGCACCTTGTTGATTTCCAGCCACGCGTTTTCGCCCTGGGCGTCCTGGACCGCGGCCTTGATCTTGCGCAAGGGACGGTCTTCCTCCACCACCTGGCGATCCATCCGGGCGACCCAGTCCACGAATTCTGAATTGGGCAGCATGGCCGCGTCGGTTTGATGGAGCAGTTTTCGAGGCGATTCGATGCCGAAAAATTCGGCGAAGGCCCGATTCGCTCCCAGGTAGCGCTGTTTGCGGTCTTTCCAGCAGACCAGTTGCGGGATGGCGTCCATCAGAATTTCCAAAAAGGAGAGCTGATGGCGGATTCTGCGTTCCACGGCCCGGCGTTGAATGATGTTCCGGACCAAGAAGCCCAGGACCACTACCAGGGTGAACAGGCTGACCATGATCACCTGAAAGACCTGCTTGTCCAACTCGTAAAAGGCTTCCGGCTCGTTGATGAACAGACTGCCGGCCGGGAGTTGGCGACGGCTGATGTCGCGTTGCATCAGCACCTGGTAGTCGAACATGTACTGGTCCACGACTTCGGAGATGACCGGGATGGTCGACGGTGCTTCGCCTTCCATGATGCGCAGAGCCATTTCCGCCGTGATCATGCCGTGGCGGCGACCACTGAGCAGACGTCCGCCGACCATGCCGTGACCCAGCAGGAATTCCCAGTTGCTGTAGATGGGCAGGTCCGTGACCATGGCCACGGCCTCCAGGACCTCCGAGGCGGACATGAACTGGCCGCCCACATTGTGGAAAAAGGGAATGAAAAACAAAAAGGCGTTGCGCGGCAACTCGCCGACTCGCTCTTGAATTTCCCGTAGCGAATACCGTTCCCAGAATTCGAACTCCAGCCGGTCCTCAAAATAGGGCTGCACGGCTTCGATCTGTTTGCGGATGGCCACCCCGGTAATGGATTCGTCGCCGATGACCACCAGTTTGTTCTTGTTGGGGTGGATGCTCAGAGCCAGCTCCAGGGTGTCCCGGACTCCGATGTTCTCCAGAATTCCGGTGACGAAGCTCTGGTCGACCTCCCCCGGGGTAACGTCGTTCAGGCCGCAGAAAACCACCGGTATGTCCGGAAAAAGCCGGTCGCGGTGTTCAAGGATGAAGTTGTAGGCGTCGTTGTCCGATACGATGACGATGTCGAAGTGCTCGTCGACGAATTTGTCCTGATAGAGCCGGAACAGGGTGTCGGCGATGACTTCGTAGGGATATTTCTTGGCGTCCATGTACTCGATTTGCAGCTCGATGTGGTACCGGCTTTGCTCCAATCCTCGGCGGATGCCCTCCTGTAGATGGTCCGACCACGCATACCCGTTGTGATAGGAATTGAGGTAAAACACGCGCTTTTTTTCCCGGCCCGGTTCGGGCTGGGAAAAAACGGGAGCTGTCGCGGCGGCCAGGAGCAGCCCGCAGAGCGCAAGGGCCGCGAGGATGCGGGGAAGGGGATATCCGTGGAGGATCATGGAGCAGGTTCCTTGATGAGTGGCGTCGCTTCGAACATGGTTCCCGCCAAGGTAGTGCTTGCCACGTTGTTTTTCAATCCTTTACATTGCGGATGCGTGGTGAAAACGCGCCGACGCGAAAATTCCGAATCCTCGCAATTTGAGTGACGGATATGGTCGGGCTGTCGAAAACATCATGAATCCAAAGCATAAGGAGGTCGTGTCATGACGGTCAAAGAGGCCATTGCGGCCAGACGCAGCATTCGTAAATTTACGGATCAGCCGGTGAGCGAAGAACAAATGGCGATGCTGCTGGAAGCGGCCAGGTCCGCGCCGTCCAGCACCAATTGCCAGCCATGGCGGTTCAAGGTGGTTACGGCGCGGGAGGATATTCAGTGGCTTTCCGGCGCTCCGACCAAGGGACAGCGCTGGATCGCCGGGACCGGGGCGGTGTTGGTCTGCTGCGCGGATGTCCAGCGGTTCATCGAGGATTCAGCAACCAATGTGCGCTTTTTGCGCGACAGCGGCATGCTCCCGCCGGAAATGCTGGAAGGGTTGAACGAGTATCTGAGCCGGGCCGAGAACGCCCAGCCCGAAGTGCTGCGCTGGGCCGCGGCGGCCAATTGCGCCATCGCCCTGACTCAGGTGATGCTCCAGGCCGTGGAGTTGGGGCTGGGAACCTGCTGGGTCGGGATGTTCGACGAGGCCGCGGTGAAAGAGCGCTTTCAAATCCCTGAAGCCATGCCGGTGGTGGCCCTGTTGGCCGTGGGTCATCCGGCCGAGAATCCGGAACAGCGACCCAGAAAAGACGTGAAGGATATTCTTCTCTAGCCTTTTCCCAACGTGTTGAGTGAAAGCGGAAAGCCGCCGAGCACCGTGACGGAGCTCCGGCGGCTTTCATTTTTTCGGAAGCTTCTCTCCGGAAATTCTTTCGGTTCCGGGTGAAAGCTCGGAAAGCGGCGTGGCATCGAAGCCGTGGAGTTCGTATCAGGAACTATTGAACCGAAATGAGCCGGTAGAATTTGTGGTCCTTGTCCACGGCCTCGGAAAAGACGTTCTCCGGCTTGGGCAACCCCGCGGCCTTCCAGGCCAGCAAGGGGTCCAGAAATTGCTCGCGGACGCACTCCTTGGGTTGGTGCAGGTTTTTGCAGACCGCCTGCAAAATCGGAAATGCATTGAACTTCTGAAAATAGTCGCGCAGAAACTGAAGCATGGCCAGCGTCTGCTCGTTCAATTCAGGACCTCCGTGGTGCTTGAGAATCGCCTTGGCCACATCCTCGTTCCAACACTCCGGATCAAGCAAAAAACCGTCTTGGTCCACTTCACAGCTTTTCCCGTTCAATTCAAGTTGGGGCATACGAGTCTCCTTTCCAGAATTGGTGTTCAAGAGGGATTTGGTCTTGTACTCCGCACCTCCTGCGTAAAATATTCACCCTGATTCGGCAAGCGCCGGAGCAAAAGAAGTTATCGGATAAAGAGACCTGTAAAGGCGCTTATTTCGAGGCGATGCGCGACGGCACTCGGTGGAGGCGTTCTTTGCTTGTCCGTCGCGGAGTTGTCAATATCCCGTCACTTTCATTTCTCTTTCAAGCTTTACCGGCCCTCCACGTTCCGATGTCACTCTGGGCGGAGCATTCGGTCCGGTCCAGCGGATGGTGACGGCTCCGTGTTCCGCGGTGTTCAGCAACGGGACGTTCATGTTGTTCAGGGTTTGTTCTATTTCCGGGTGGGGATGGTTGAAGCGGTTCAGGAAGCCGGTGCTGACGGCGGCGAACTCCGGCCGGACCAGGGTGTAGAGCTGCGGAGAGTGGCTGGTTCGGCTGCCGTGGTGCGGGATGATCAGCGCTTCGGCGCGCAGGGCGTCGGGCGCGGCGACCAGGGAATGGAGCAGGGCGGTGATGGACGGCTGTTCGATGTCTCCGGGGAGCAGGGCCAGGGGGCGGCCGTTCCAGACCAGGCGCAGGACCAGCGAAGCGTTGTTTTGGTTGTCTGCGGTAAGCCAATCGGAGTCCGGGTGGAGCACTTCCAGGACGACGCCCCTGCCCAGGTTGATCTCGTCGCCTTTGCTCCAGACGGTTTCCGGGGTGGCGCGGCGGTCCAGGATTTCGTCCAAGATGCGCCCGTCTCGGCCTTCAGGGCCGCGGCCCTGGGAGGCGAATGTCCGGACTCGGAAGTGGTCCAGGGGATAGAACAGGCCCCGATAGTGGTCGAAATGGGCGTGACTGAGGGCCATGCCAGCCAGCCGGGGCGGCCGTCCGTGGGTCAGGGCCGGGGAGATGATGTTGCGGCCCAGGTCGTAGTCCCAGGACCAGAATCCTCCGCCGTCCACCAGCCAGCGCGACCCTCCGGGCAGTTCCAGCAGCACGGCCTGGCCCTGGCTGACGTCCAGCAGGCGTAGGGTGACCTGGGGGCGCTGGTCAGAGAGGATGGTGGTCAGTCCGGGCAGGGTGAGCAGGGCCACGGCCAGAGCCACGGCTACGGGCCTGAGGCTTTGGGGGGAGCGCCACCAGGCGGCCGCGGCCAGGAGCAGCATCCAGTAGCCCAGGATCTGGGGCCAGAGGGGTCGCAGCGGAATGGTCACCGCGAGCCAGCCGACTTGGTCAAGGGCGACCAGGCCGCCGACCATGGTTTCCAGGACCAATCCGGCTAGGCCGAGTAGCGGCGGGGCCAGGGAAGCGGTCCATGGGGTGAGCAGGGCCAGCAGGCCGGTCAGCCCCAGGGGGAAGACCGCTAGGCCGAGCAGCGGCAGCCAGAGCATGTTCAGATACAGGTGAGGGCTGATTCGTCCGAAGTACCAGGCTTGCAGAGGCAGCAGGGCCAGGGTGGCCACGGTGCTCACGGCCAGGATGCCCAGGGCCGCGGCTAGTGGTTTTTGCCACCAGGGCCGCTGGGTGAAGCGCAGGGCTTCCCGACCCAGGGGCCAGACCAGGGCCAACCCGGCCACGGCCAGGACCGAAAGCTGCAACCGCAGATCAAAGACCGCCAGGGGGGACAAGGCCAGGATGATCAACAGGGCCAGGAACAGTCCGTCCAGCAGCACCCGCTGACGGTTCAAAAGCAGCAGCAAGCCCCAGGAACCGAACATCAGGGCCGCTCGAAGCAGGGACGGTACGGCTTGCCCCAGCCAGAGATACCCCAGGACCAGCGGTACGCTCAGGAGCACGGCCAGCTTGGGGCGGGGCAGGCGAAGATATATCTGGGGCCGGACCCAGCCCAGTACCGTGGCCCCCAGCCATCCCAGTCCGACCACGAATCCCAGGTGCATGCCGGACAAGGCCAGACTGTGAGCCAGGGACGCCCTTTGCACCAGGTCCATGGTCTCGGGGGCCAACAGGGAGCGGTCGCCCATGAGCAGGGCCAGAAGCATGGCCTGGCCTTGTCCGGGTGGAGTGCTGGAGATCAGTTTGTCCCGGAGTTGACGGCGGTATTCCCAGGCCGGGCTGCCCGCGCCGGAATAGACGGGGGCCGTGTTGGCCTCCCGGGAATAGGCGCGGTGAAAGATGCCCTGGCGCGCCCAGTAATCTTCGCTGCGGTTCATGCCCGGATTGGCCATGCCCTGAATGGGCCGAATCCGTAGCGCCACTCGGACCTCCTGCCCGGGGCTGGGCACATGCGGCGGACTTTGCCAGTTCCAGAGCAGCTTGCCGCCCAGAGAGCGCGGGGCTGTTTCACTGGAATTCCCGGCGGGCTGGATTTGAACGTCGCGCAGGATGATCTGGAAATGATCGCCTGGCCGAGGCCGTACTTCGGCCACTTGGGCGGTGATGGTGGTCGGTGTTCGGTGGTTGATTTCGGGAAAGCCGTCCGGAGGGGGAGCGGGGTGAAGGTGGTGAACCGCGGCTACACCGAGGGCAAAGGCCAGGAGCGAGGGGGCCGCCGTGCGGATGATCTTCGAGCGAGGGAGTTGCCCAGGAAGGAAGGGGCGTTTAGTTGGAGGGAAATCTGTTTGAGTCGTGATCAGTGGACGGCTCCATGAGCCGAGCAACGCGGTCAGGTAGAGGAGCATGGCCGTGGCTCCGGGCACGGGCCATTCCCAGGCCAGCATGCCCAGAATCCAGGCGCAAAGCATGTGTTGCCACGGAAGTAGACCGGGCCAGATGGGGTGAACCGGGAACTTGGGAGGCATGACCTCCGACGCGGCTGCTCCCAGTGCGTCCGGGGAAGGAGGTTGGTCCCGACTCATGGCTCGGCCTTCGGTGGCTCCTCATTTCGCTACGATTATTCACCAGCGGTCCGATTTTGTTATGGAAAACCGGCTACGTCGCGGAGCTGACCCCGGCGTCCGAGAAGCTGGCCATTTCGTTGAGCATGGCTGCGGCGGCGCGGAGCACGGGGATGGCCAGGGCGGCGCCCGTACCTTCGCCCAGGCGCATGCCCAGATCCAGGATCGGGCGGACCTGGAGTTGGTCCAGGATGATGCGGTGGCCAGGTTCGGCCGAGCCGTGGGCGAAAAAGGCGTAGTCCGCCACATGGGGCTGGATCTTCCAGGCCGCGACGTAGGCCGCCGTGGAGATGAAGCCGTCCACCACGACGGCCAGCTTGCGCCGGGCGCAACCCAGGATCAACCCGGTGAGACAGGCGATTTCCAGACCGCCCAGGGCCGCCAGGGTGCGCAAGGGGGGCGCGGGGGGCAAGGCGTTGCCGTTGACGGACAGGGCCCGGGCGATGACTTCGGCCTTGTGTCGGACTTCTCGGGCCGACAAACCGGTGCCCGGTCCGGTGATTCGTTCCGGCGCGCACCCCAGGTAGGCGCAGTAAAGGGCCGTGGCCGCCGTGGTGTTGGCAATGCCCATCTCGCCGGTGCCCACGGCGAGCACTCCCTCTTCGGCGGCTTGATCGGCCAGGGCGACGCCCACGGCCGCGGCCGCGGCGCATTCCGCCTCGGACATGGCCGGTTCCACGCTGAAATCAGCGGTTCCAGGTCTGACCTTGCGGCGCAGCAGCATGGCGGAGTCCGGGACACCGACCGAGAAGTCGTCGTGGGCCACGCCCACGTCCACTACCCGCAGCTCCACTCCGGCCGAGTGGGTCAAGACGTTCACGGCCGCTCCTCCACGCAGGAAGTTGCGAACCATCTGGGCCGTGACCTCCGAGGGAAATTTGCTGACGCCCTGGGCCGCGACGCCATGATCCGCGGCGCAGGTGTAGATGCGGGCCGGGTCGACCTTGGGGGTCGGACCGCGACCGGCGTTTCGGCTGATCAGGGCCAGGTGCAGGGCCAATTCCTCCAACCGCCCCAGACTGCCCTGGGGTTTGGTCAGGTCGTCCAGCCGGGCCTGGATGGTGGATGTCGCGGAGCGGTCCAGGGGAGTGACGGCCTGGATGCAGTCTTGGAGCAGGTTGATCGCGGACGATGCGTTGGGGAGTGAAGTGGGCTGGTTCATGATTGGAAGTCCAGTTTGCAGGTCGCTCCCTGAGGATAATCCGCCGGGGGCGTTTTCATGTGTACAGGTTGACCGGTGGATTGGAGCACGGCCTGCCAGTAGTTGCTGACCGTATTGATCTTTTTGCGCTTTCCGGCCACCAAGCTGAGCGGCAGATGGATGTAATGGCCGTGCAATTTGCTGACCACCATCCCGGTTTTGCCGGCCATGGCCGCATGCACGGCGTTCTGGCCCAGGAATCCGCAGTAGACCCGGTCGTTGGCGTTGGCCGGGACCGAGCGGATGATGTAGCTGGGATCGATGAACTTCAGGGTGTACTCCATGTCCTTGGATTTGAAGTAGGTGTCGATTTCTCGTCGTAACAGGCCGCAGATGTCTCGCAAAACCGGGTTGCCCGAGGCGTCGGTCTGGCTGGAAGCAGCCAGGAGGTCCTGTCCCGCCCCTTCGGCCACCACCACCACGGCGTGTCCGCGGCGACGGATGCGGTCGTCCAGGGCTTGTAAAAAGCCGTTGGGGCCGTGGATTTCGAAGGAGTCCTCCGGGACCAGAACGAAGTTGACATCCTTCAGGGCCAGCGTGGCCTGGGCCGCGATGAATCCGGACTCCCGCCCCATGAGCTTGACCATCCCGATGCCGTTGGGCGCTCCCAGGGCTTCGGTATGGGCGCAGCGAATGGATTCCGTGGCCTTTTCCACGGCGGTGTCGAAGCCGAAGGAACGTGGGACGAAATTGATGTCGTTGTCAATGGTCTTGGGAATGCCGATCACGCCCAGCTTCAGGCCGCGCTTGGCGACTTCCTCCTGGATTTTTTGGGTGGCCTGCATGGTCCCGTCCCCCCCGATCAGAAATAGGATGTTGACGTTCATCCGTTCCAGGGCGTCCACGATTTCCTCAGGTGACTGCGGACCGCGGGAGGAAGAGAGAATCGTTCCTCCGAACTCGTGGATGCTTGCAACCTTGTCCGGAGTGAGTTCCTCCAAGTTGTGTCCGTAGGAGGGGATGAAGCCCTGCAATCCGTAGCGAATACCAAGGGTGGAGGCCACGCCGTAGCTGTGGTGGGCGGTCATGACCAGGGAGCGGATGACGTCGTTGATGCCCGGGCAAAGGCCGCCGCAGGTCACGATGGCGCATTTGGTCTTCGGGGGGTCGAAATACAGGTTGGCTCGGGGGCCGGCGGGCTCGAAATCGTAGGTCTTCACGCCGTTGGTGCCGGTCTCGCCCTCTTCGTTGGTGACGAAAAGCTGAACCCGCTGGCCTTCATTGATGAACAGGGCGCACTCCATGCGGGAGCGGACTTTGGTCGGCCCCAGGTCGGGAATGGCGGTGGAAATGTCGTCTTCTCTATGCATGCATACTTGCGTGTCACTCATGGTGTCCTCCGGAATCGCAACGTGTTCGGGAAAAGGTTTTTCGCCGAGCACTGAGTAGTGTAATAATAAGAAATGAGCCGTACTATGAAGCAAAGCGCCTCGAATGGCAAACCGATCTGAATTCGATATACAGGTTCCTTTGAGGTCGGCGGCTTGGGCTCCATGTGTGAGATGATATTGTCACGCAGGGCACCTTGACACAAATTTCTCAATCAGATACTCGCTTTCTGAATCGAGAATACACGGACAACAGCGTTTTTGTTCGAAAAAAGTATTACTCAGCCATGCGCGGGGGATCGTCTCCCGTTCTTTTTGGTTTTTCAATGGCCTGGGTGGTTTACTTCGGGCAGGGCGTCCCAGAACGTTCCCAAATCCTGAACGAACCTCACCTCGCTTTATTATCAAGAGCTTCCGCGCGAGCATGCGCTTTTTTCATTAACCTGACATTGTCATTCGGCCGGGGTCATGACCAACGACATTATCGAACTTCTCAAGGAAAACAGGAGCATGCTGGTCGAGCGCTGGACCGAGGCAACCCTGCGAACCTATCCTTCCGAAAGCGCCCGCTTCTACTCCAAGGAAAAAGATCAGTTTCTCAATCCCGTTGGGCACGCCATGGGCAAGGGGCTGTCCGAAATTTTCGACGCCATGCTGGCCGGACTGGATGTCCAACAGATTCGACCGATGCTGGACAGCATGGTTCGCATTCGGGCCGTTCAAGGATTCGCCCCCTCCAACTCCCTGGCCTTTCTGTTGTTCATCAAGAAAATCATCCGCGACGAACTGGGAGCGGAAATTCAGTCCAAGGGCCTGGAAAAGCAACTTGCGGCTTTTGAAGAACGGGTCGACGGCGTTTTGCTGGTGGCCTTCGACGTCTACGCCCAATGCCGTCAGACGCTGTCCGACATCAAGAACAGCGAGTTCATCAACCGGCACACTCAGCTTTTGAAACGGGCCAACCTGATGAGTGAGGAAACCCGTCTTTCCTGACGGGGTGGACGACCATTCAACGCAACCACTGGAGCATCAACGCAAAGCGAGGTAGGGAAATGGCAGTGTGGTATTCTTTGTTACTCGTCTTGGGAATGTCCCTTTTTGTCTACCTGGGAGCCGGGTTGCTCGGTTTGCAGGCCATTTTCGGCATCGTCATCCCGTATGCGGCGATCCTGGTCTTCTTGATCGGATTTACCATGCGGGTGTTGGGTTGGGCCAAGTCGCCGGTGCCGTTCCGGATTCCCACCACCGCCGGACAACAGAAAAGCCTGGACTGGATCAAACCGTCCAAGATCGACAGCCCCTACACCACCTGGGGCGTCGTGGGCCGGATGGCCATGGAAGTTCTGCTGTTTCGGTCCTTGTTCCGCAACACCAAGGCTGAAATCACCGAGGGCAAACTGGCCTACGGGTCCAACAAGTGGCTCTGGCTGGGCGGCATTCTTTTTCACTACACCTTTCTGACCATCGTGATCCGGCACCTACGCTTTTTCACCGAGCCCGTGCCGTATTTCGTGCAGGTCCTGGACAACATCGACGGCATGCTGCAGATCGGCTCCCCGGTGATTTACCAGACGGACGTCATCCTGGTCGCGGCCCTGCTGTTTCTGCTGATTCGGCGATTGGTGAGCCCGCAGTTGCGTTACCTGTCCTTGCCCGCCGACTATTTTCCGCTTTTTCTGATCCTGGGGATCGCCCTTTCCGGCATCATGATGCGCTACTTCGCCATCTTCAAGGTCGACCTGATGAGCGTGAAGGTCCTGGCCATGGGGTTGGCCACCTTCAACCCCACGGTTCCGGAAGGAATCGGCGTCATGTTCTACATCCACCTCTTCTTTTTCAGCATGTTGCTGGCCTACTTCCCCTTCAGCAAGCTGATGCACCTGGGCGGCGTGTTTCTCAGCCCGACCCGCAACCTGCCCAACGACAGCCGGATGGTTCGCCACGTCAACCCCTGGAACGCTCCGGTGAAGGTTCATACCTACGAACATTACGAGGATGATTTCCGGGAAAAAATGATCGAGGCCGACCTTCCCGTGGAAAAGCAGGCCTAAGGCGGCTTCCCAGCAGCTGACGGCAAGCAATAGGTAATCAAGATAAGGAGTCGTTATGTCACAAGCGCCAAAGCCAGAAGAATTGCTCCGGGTATCGCATATTCCCCCCAAGAAAGATTGGATGGATCCCCGGGTGGACCTCATTCCCGGGACGTGGGGGTACCCGGGGAAAGCGAGCAGCCTGGAGACGCTCGGATTGCCCAACCCCCGAGAATGGAACCCCACGGACGAGGACTGGAAGCTGCCTCCCAACTGGAAAGAGATCATTCACGAAGGTCTTAAAGAACGTCTGGAAAAGTATCGCTCCCTGAAGGTCTTCCTGGACATCTGCGTCCGTTGCGGAGCCTGCGCCGACAAATGCCACTTCTTCATAGGCAGCGGCGACCCCAAGAACATGCCCGTGCTGCGGGCCGAACTGCTCCGGTCCATCTACCGCAAGGACTTCACCGCGGTGGGGCGCATGCTGGGTACCTTCGCCGGCGGGCGCGAGCTGACCGAGGACGTGATCAAGGAGTGGTTTTATTATTTTCACCAGTGTACGGAATGTCGGCGTTGTTCCCTGTACTGTCCCTACGGCATCGACACCGCGGAAATCACCATCGTCGTTCGGGAACTGCTCAACCTGATCGGCGTGAACATCGACTGGATCCTCGGCGCGGCGGCCAACTGCTACCGCACCGGGAACCACTTGGGCCTGGAGCCGCACACCTTCAAGGGCAACATCGACTTCCTGGTGGACGACATCGAGGAATACGTCGGCGTTCGCCTGAATCCCACGTTCAACCGCAAGGGCGCGGAGGTGCTGTTCATCGCTCCTTCCGGAGACGTCTTCGCCGATCCAGGTATTTTTACTTACATGGGCTATCTGATGCTCTTCGAGCACATCGGCCTGGACTACACCATCAGCACCTACGCCTCGGAGGGCGGCAACTTTGGGTTGTTCACCAGCCAGGAGACCATGAAGCGGCTCAACTCCAAAATGTACGCCGAAGCCAAGCGACTCGGCGTAAAGTGGATACTGGGCGGCGAGTGCGGTCATATGTGGCGCGTTCTGCACCAGTACATGGACACCATGAACGGACCGGCGGACTTTTTGGAAGTTCCCAAGTCCCCCCTCACCGGGACCGTGTTCGACAACGCCAAGTCCACGAAGATGATCCACATTGTGGAGTTCATGGCCGACCTGATCCACCACGGCAAGCTCAAGCTGAACCCGAAGCGCAACGACTACCTGCGGACCACATGGCACGACTCCTGTAACGTGTCCCGCGGCATGGGCATGTTCGAGGAGCCGCGTTACGTGCTCAAGAGCGTGTGCAACAACTTCTTCGAAATGCCGGAAAACACCATTCGCGAGCAGACCTTTTGTTGCGGTGGCGGTACCGGCTTGAACGCAGGGGAGTTCGAATACCTGCGGATGATGGGCGGCATGCCTCGGGCGTTCGCGGTCAAGCATGTTCAGGAAAAGCATGGCGTGAACCTTTTGGTGAACGTCTGCGCGTTGGACCGGGCCATTCTGCCTCCGCTGATGGATTACTGGGCGCCCGAGGTTGCCGTCTCCGGATTGACGGAACTGGTGGCCAATGCACTGGTCATGGAAGGGGAGCACGATCGGCCCACCGATCTGCGCGGCGAGGACATTCCAGGCTTGGAGGGGGATGAATAATGTACAACGCCGGTAAAATCATACCTGGACTGGTTATTTTTCTTGGGCTGGTAACGTTTCCGTTCTGGTCGAATCTCGGCCGGGCTGCCTTCGAAGCACCGGAACTGGTCTTGCCCGAGACTGAGGAAGAATGCGTCGAGTCCGGAGACTGGATGCGCGCCAACCACATGATCCTGCTGGACGATTGGCGGGACTTGGCGGTTCGGGACAATATGCGCCTGTATACCAGTGAAACGGGAAAGCGCTTCGACATGAGCCTGACCAAAACCTGTCTGTCGAGCCAGTGCCATGCCAACAAGGACACGTTCTGCGACCGATGTCACGATGCTTTGGCCATCGCCCCGCACTGCTGGGATTGCCACGTCGTACCGTCAATGGGGGAGGAATAAACCATGGCCATAAATCGAAGAACCTTTCTGAAGGCCGCCGGACTGACGACTCTGGCCGGAGTGGCCGGACACGCGGCGATGGAGCTGTTGGCCCCGGGCGCGCTGGAAGCTTCCGGGCCCTCCAAGGTCGGCGAGTATCCTGAAGCCCTGACCGCCAAGCGCTGGGCCATGCTCATCGATACGGAGAAGTTCACCACGGCCCAAGTCTATCAGAAGTGCGTCGACGCTTGCCATATTCTGCACAACGTGCCGCATATTCCCGGAGACCAGGAAATCAAGTGGCTTTGGACAGACAGCTTCAAGCATGCCTTTCCTGACCAACAGCACGCCCTGGTTCCGGACAGGATCAAAAACCAACCGTTCCTGGTGCTGTGCAACCATTGCGACAATCCGCCCTGTGTGCGGGTCTGTCCGACCAAAGCCACGTTCAAGCGTGACGACGGCATCGTGATGATGGACATGCACCGCTGCATCGGTTGCCGCTATTGCATGGCCGGCTGTCCCTACGGCGCGCGAAGCTTCAACTTCTGGGATCCGCGACCGTTTATCGAGAATATCGATCCCTACTACCCCACCCGGATGAAAGGCGTCGTGGAGAAGTGCACGTTCTGTGAAGACCGGTTGGCCAAGGGGCAGCTTCCAGCCTGCGTCGAAGCCTCGGAAGGGGCGCTGATTTTCGGCGACCTGGCCAACGAGGACTCCGAAGTGCGCCGGGTGTTGCGGGAGCGGTACAGCCTGCGTCGCAAGCCTTCCCTGGGGACGAACCCCCACGTCTTCTATCTGATATGAGGTGAGCAAATATGTTGGAAAAAGCGTTACAGGGAAACAAGGCGTACTGGGGGTGGATCGCCTCGCTCCTCGTCGTCATCGGTATCGGTTTCGGCTTTTACGTGTATCAGTTGCAGCAGGGCCTGGGCGTCACCGGTCTGAACCGTGACGTCTCCTGGGGACTGTACATCGGACAGCTGACCTACATGGTCGGCATCGCCGCCTCGGCGGTCATGCTGGTCCTGCCCTATTATCTGCACAACCATAAGGCCTTCGGGAAGCTGGTCATCTTCGGCGAGTTTTTGGCCGTCTCCGCCGTGGTCGTCTGCCTGCTGTTCGTTGTGGTCGACCTGGGTCAGCCCCAGCGACTGATGAACGTTATCCTTTACCCCACGCCCAACTCGGTCCTGTTTTGGGACATGGTGGTCTTGAACGGATATCTCTTCCTGAACATCATCATCGGCTGGTCTGTGCTGCACGCCGTGAAGAAAGGCGTTCGCCCGGCTTCCTGGGTCAAGGTCCTGATTTACGTGTCTATTCCCTGGGCCGTGAGCATCCATACAGTCACGGCGTTTCTGTACGCCGGTCTTCCCGGGCGGTACTTCTGGCATGACTCTCTGCTTGCGGCCAGCTTCCTGTCCGGCGCTTTCGCCGCTGGCCCCGCGTTGCTGCTGCTGATTTTGATGATCGTGCAAAAGGTGTCGGATCTGAAAATCCCCAAGGAAGCGATTCAGACCATGACCAAGATCATCACCTATGCCTGGGCCATCAATCTGTTCATGGTGCTGTTGAAGATCTTTTCCGCCTACTACAGCCAGTATCCCGCGAAGATGGCCGCCTTTGACTACATGTTCGGCGGGTACGGTGGAGAGCAGCTGATGCCCTGGATGTGGAACTTCGTGTTCCTGGGGGTCGTCTCCCTCGCCTTGTTGGTCATCCCCGCCACCCGGAACAATCCGGTTACCATGACCATCGCCCTGGTCATGGTTTTTGTCGCCGGCTGGATCGACAAGGGCCTGACCATGGTCATCGCCGGGTTCATTCCCAACCCCTTCAAGGTCCACACGGAGTACTGGCCGACGATTCCCGAGGTTTTCATCTCCGTGGGCGTGTATGCCGTGGGCCTATTGATTCTGACCGTCCTGTACAAGGTGGCCCTTGCGGTACAGCGGGAGTCCGCTTCCTAGGCGCTACCAAGCGCATTCTCGAATCCAAACCTCCAAGCCCGCCGCGACCTGAACCGCGGCGGGCTTTTCTTTGCGCCGACGGCCCGGCAAGTCCAAGGCTAAGAACAAAGGCTGAGAAAGGCGAGGAACCCCTTTGGCCCCATGCGCGAAGCGGCGAAATATTCCTGTCAAAAATTGCCCTTCACGCTCTTGACATCACAGCCTAAACGTCTCAAGAATATCTGGTCGTTCGGCTTTCCTGAAGGGCAATGGGCGTGCCGATAGCTCGGATTTCCAGCGACAGGACCACGACCAGCGCGTTATTACGATTGTCTTTTGAGGGGGGGCGCTTTTCGTCCGGATACGGGACGACCTCGCCCGTGGCGTCGAGAGTGCGACGTCGAAGCACCACAACCTGCTCACGGAATTGATCCCGGGCAGATTTCATTCAAACTGGAGGTAGAAAATGGGTTGGAAGATTACTGTTGATGTCGACAAGTGTACGGGCGACGGCGAGTGCGTCGATGTTTGCCCTGTTGAAGTCTATGAACTTCAGGACGGAAAGGCCGTTGCCGTGAACGAGGAAGAGTGCCTGGGCTGTGAATCGTGCATAGAGGTCTGTGAATCCAACGCCCTCACGGTTGAGGAAGTCTAAACGCTGACTTTTTTCTCATAACTGTCATTCGTTTTGCCAAAAGGAGGGTCGCCCTCCTTTTGGCGTTTTAGGAGCACGGCATGTCACTGGATTTCTCACCATTTTTCACGAAATACGAAAAACTATTGGCTGATGTGGACAAGGTTTTCGTCACGGTCAAGGAACAGCATCCGGACTGCGTGACCTGCACGACGGGGTGCAGTGACTGCTGCCACGCCGTTTTCGACTTGCCCTTGATTGAAGCCTTGTACTTGAATCACCATTTTCACGGTGTTCTGCCCAAGGAAACCAAAGCCCAGATTTTGGCCAAGGCCGACCAAGCTGATCGCGCGGCCTATAAATTGAAGTATCAGGCTCACAAGAGGCAACGCTCCGGCGAGGATACGGACGTCATTCTGGAGGACATGGCTCGCAAACGGGTTCGTTGTCCGCTGCTCAACGCCCAGGATCGTTGTGATCTTTACGCATTCCGGCCTATAACATGTCGGTTGTACGGCATTCCGCAGGAAGTCGGCGGTAAGGCCAGGACGTGCGCGTTTTCCAAGTTTTCACCCGGCGCTCCGTATCCCACGGTCCATGTGGACAAGATCCACCAGGCATTGGCTGCTCTGAGCATGGAACTGGTCGCTTCGCTGAATACAAAATACAATCAGATGGCCGATATGCTCGTTCCTCCGTCCATGGCCCTGCTCACGGTGTACGACGATGAATACTTGGGGCTGGCAAAGTCATCCGGGTGCTCCTCCTCCGGGTGTTCGCCATCCGGATGTTCGCCATCAGGGGCTTCGACGGGTGGTTGCGGTCCTGTCAAGAAGGACGGCTGTTCGTGCGGTCCGAACGAGTGTGATCCCGGGAGCTGCGAGCCATGTCGGAAATAGACGAACAGCAAGAGCAGAAACGGGCGATTTACGAGAGTCTTTCTCCCAGAGCCAAGACCTATGTCGCCAAGGTCGGGTACGACAAGTGGGACCCGTTTCAGAAGCCCAACGATCCGCTGGACCTGCGAAAACACACCACGGACAAGACCGCCCGGGCCATGGCCATGGGGTTTTTGCAGCAACGCAAGGAAGAACATTACTCCAATATCTACGCCAAAGCCGTGATGGACATGTGCATGGGACTAATGGACAACGATGAGCGCTATCTGGCCATGTATGAATTTTGCCGCTGGTATCAGGAGCAACCCCAGCCCCATGAAGAAGTTTTGGAGCAGCGAACGTTTCGACGCGACTAGATCAGGCCGACAACCATACCCCGCAAACTCACTGGAGCGATCATGACCGCATCCTCGAAAACCGACGATTTTATCAAGGAAAAGAAAAACCTTCTTGCTCAGAACGCCGATTGCGGCAACTCACATTACAACCTGGGCGTTGCCTACCTGTCCCAACGCAAATGGAAGGAAGCTGAGGAGGAATTCTTCGCGGCCGTGGAGTCCTCTCCCACGTTGGCCGAAGCCTATGTGCAACTGGGCGGTATCCGGATGTACCAAAACGATCTGGAAGGTTGCCTGTACTTCAATCAAAAAGCCGTGGATGTGCGCCCCAAGTTTCCCGTACCGTATGGCAATATCGGCTTTGTGCACCTCCAGAACGGTGAGCCGGAAAAGGCGCTGGAGCCGCTGATGCAGGCCCTTTCGTTACAACCAAAATTCATCCAGGCACATACGACCTTGGCCAGTGCGTATTATGTCTTGGGGAATCTGGAAAAATGCATTGACCATTGCGAACGGGCCCTGAAGGTCGAGCCTCGGTTCGCCCCGGCCTATAATAACCTCGCACTGTGCTACTACGATCAGGGCAAGTTCGATCTGGCCCTGGAAAATATGGACAAGGCCTTGGAGTATGGTTTCGAGGTGGTACCGGAGTTTCGCGCTCGGCTCGAGGAACATCGGTCCTGATCTTTGACCGCGGTGTCCGAGAGGCTCAAACCACCCGATGGGTGGCCGGGAGGTCCTGGTGGCATATTTCAAGTCCATGAAGCAGGATTTTTCAACTTTTCTGCCCCAAGACGATTGGCGAGAGCAGTGGGAGCCCTACCTGGATCTGCCGCTCCGAAAGGTTTTAGGGCCGTTATTCTCCCTGTTGCTGGCTCCGGTACCGCTTTTGAAGTGGCGAGCGGTCTCGGCCTTCGGGGTGACGGTGTCCAGGCTGGCGGAGCAGGATTTGGAGTCTGCGCGGGTAGTCATGCGCCGGTTGATGTGGAATTTGAATGAAGAATCCGGGGCCATTGGCTGGGGAGCACCGGAGTCCATGGGGGAGAGCCTGGCACGGTGTTCAAGGCTAGCCGTGGAATTCAACCGGATTCTGATTTCCTACGCCCAAGAACCCGCGTCTGGTGACGGCAACTACCTCGACCATGAGCCGTTGCGGCGCGGTGTCTACTGGGGCATGGCCAGATTGGCCGAAAAGCAGCCGGATTTGGTTCAGCAGGGCCGCTCGACGTTTCTTGAGCTGTTAAAGGATGAAGACGCGGAAAAACGAGCTCTGGGCCTTTGGGGGCTGGGTTCGGTGGGGGTGGGAGCAGGGCAAGAGAACACGTCCGCTGTGCGATCCTTGATTGAAGACAAAAACGTAGTCGTGCTGTATCGCAACGATCAGTTGCGGGAGTACCTCGTCAGCGACCTTGCACGGGAAGCCTTGGTCAAGATCGAGTCCTGATTTCCCGCTACGTCATGTTTGATCATTCTCTGGGCCGTTTTCCTGGTGCCGCCGCGCCGCCGCTACGAAGTTAACGGCCCAGGTCGGCACTCCCAGGGCGTGAAGGTGGGTGTAGCAGGCAAAAGTGTTGCGGAAAATCAGGCCATCTCGATTTTGGTCGATACCGCTGCCCCGCTGCATTTCCAAGGCAAAGGACATCTCCGGTGGCAAGGGAGTGACGCATTTGGAGTAATGAAATTCATGGCCGGTGAATTCCAGCCCCTCAGCATGAAAGGGGTTGGGATGGACTACCTTGGCCACGGTGTAGCCATGGCCCTGCGGTTTGGCGCAGAGCATTGTCTGGACCGGAAAGACCCCGGACATGGGGTACACGGTCTCCCTGCAGATCAGGCTTTGGCCTAAATACATGAACCCTCCGCATTCAGCATAGATGGGCAGCCCTTGGCAAGCGAGTCGGTAAACCAAGGCTCTCGTTACCTCGTTCCTGGCCAGTTGTTCGGCTTGGGTTTCCGGAAAACCGCCCCCTAAATACAGGCCATGAAGCACGGGCCACCGCGCAGATGAGAGCAGGCTGAGTTCAACCAGTTCCGCCCCATTCCTTCGCAACTCCTCTAAATTTTCCTTGTAATAAAACCAGAGCGCTGCGTCCCGGACTACTCCGATGCGAATGCTATTTCCCTGGAGCGGGTCAAGCATCGCTATATCTTGCCGAGGGGGCTGCTGAGCTGATCCCAAGGTCTTTCTGGGCGGATGGGGTTCGTGCTCCACGGTTTGGGGCTTAGCACCACCTTCTGAGACGTTGTCGGTTGTGAAGCCACATCCCTGGGAACTGCCTGCTGGTGCATCAGGCAAAGGCAGGGCGGGTGCGCTGGCGGCGATGGCGCGAATGGTCTCGATGTCCAAACAATCACGGGCAACGGTGGCGAGCCTGCACAGGGTGGCCTCGGCCTCGGTGCATTCCTGGTCGGAAACAAGGCCCATGTGGCGTTCCGGAATAGGATCCGGCTTGATTTTGGGAAGAATTCCGACCACGGGAACATCCGTATACTGCTCGATGCATTGACGCAGAATGGTCTTGTGGCGCGGTCCGGCAGTACGATTGAGAATGACCCCGGCCAGATGTAGGTTCGGCTCAAAGGTCCGGCAACCCAGGACCAGGGCCGCCACCGTGCGGGTCATCTTGGTGCAGTTGATGATCAGCACCACCGGCGCTTGGAGCAACCTGGCCAATTCCGCGGTGGAACAGGAACCGCTGGTGTCTTTGCCGTCAAACAGCCCTCTATTGCCCTCGATCAGGGCCACGTCGGCCGATGCGGACTCTCGAAGGAAAAGCCGTACCAGCGAATCGCTGGGCATCATGAACGGGTCGAGATTGGAGGTCTCCCGTCGGGCGGCCAATCCAAGCCAGGCGGCATCGATGTAGTCCGGGCCTTTTTTGAAGGGTTGGACCCGCAAGCCGAGATCCGTCAGTGCGCGGCACAGGCCTAATGAAAGGATGGTTTTGCCCGCTCCACCGCTGAGGCCGGCCAATATAAGGCGAGGAGGGGTATCCACGGGATGGATGCGAGGCAAAAAGGAAAGGTATGGAGAAAAGGAGGGAGGTGCAATCAGTCGTGGGGGCGTCCCAAAATAGTTCGTTTCAATATTTCAAGATGCGAGAACGCATATATTGGCACCGACTGTCGCGTTCAGCCCAGTGAGTCGGCCACCGAAATATTTCATCACGAAGTAGCGAGCAGGACGAAATATTTTGGGATCCCCCGTGGAAATGTCGATCTATTCGCCTTCGCCGGCCTGCTGCTTGCCTGCACCTTTGAGGCCGTAAAAGGTGGTGCTGCCGCTGGACCAGTATTCCAGAATTTCTTCGTTGACCATCTGGCCCAGAAGTTTTTTTGCATGCAGAGTTTTGATTTCCGGAACCATGGCGGTCAAGTCCTTGAAATAGAATTTGGACTTGCTTTTGCTTTTGGCCATCATGCCGTCGATTATGGCTTGTTTTGCCGCTGCGTCATCCATGAGATTCTCCTCGGTTTATGAACCGGCCTGGGGGCGGGATGCCCCCAGGCCGTGATTGCGGGTTGGTTTAGAACTTGAAGTTCGTGGTCTGCCGCCAGGTCTCGTAGGCGGGATCGCGGAAATCATCGATCAGGTGCCAGGTGAACTCCAGGTCGCAAACCTCGAAGAAGCGCTCCCAGCCGATCCGCTCAGCCCATTCGCCCAGGCGCTCATACTTGTGCGCACCCTTGGAGTAGGCATCCACGATCTGGCGGACTTTCTTGACCAGCGTGGGCCAGCGGGGCGGCTCATTGGGCACGAAGTCCACGACGACCTTGGAGAACTTCGGGTTGCTGATCCGGTTGGAGACCTTGCCGCCGACCATGATGATCAGGCCGTCGCCGCCTGCTCCATCGGACAGTGGCAGGGCCGGGCACATGGTGTAGCAGTTGCCGCAGAACATGCAGCGTTCCTGCTTGATGGCCACGGAGTTGACCTTGGTGCCGTCTGGCATGTCGACCTTGGTCGGACGGATGGCGGCGGTGGGGCAGGCGGACACGGCCAACGGTACTTCGCAGATCTGATCCAGGACGTTGTGGTCGATAATCGGAGGCTTGCGGTGGTAGCCGACGAAGCCGATGTCCGAGCAGTGCACGGCGCCGCACATGTTCACGCAGCAGGCCATGGAGACGCGCAGCTGCGCGGGCAGGCGCATCTGGGTGAATTCCTCGAACAGGTCGTCCATCACGGCCTTGACCGTTCCGGAAGCGTCCGTGGCCGCGGTGTGGCAATGCACCCAGCCCTGGGTGTGAATGATGTTGGTCATGCCCGCGCCGGTGCCGCCGATGGGGAACTTGTAGCTGCCGCCGGTGTGCTTGCGGCTGAGCAGGTCTTCCTTCAAGGGGGCGACCTTGTCCTTGCTGTCCACCATGAACTCGACATTGTTTCGTGTTGTCCAGCGCAGGTGTCCGCCGCAATGCTTGTCGGCGATTTCACACATTTCCCTGATGGTCTGTATGCCCATCAGTCGCGGGGAGCCGACACGAATGGTGTACACTTCGTCACCGCTCTCGGCCTTGTGCATCAGAATGCCGGGTTCCAGAATTTCGTGGTACAGCCACTTGCCGTAGTTCTTCTTGATTACCGGCGGCAAAAACTGCTCATAATGCTTAGGGCCGATATCCGTGATCCGATTCTTCATCGGCTGCTTCGGATCATATCCTGAGGAAATGAATGCCATTTGTATAACCTCCTGGGCTCGTTACATTTTGTGACGGCTTCTGTAGTCTGCGATCTGTCGGTCCCAACCGCCGGGCACTTCCTCTTCCTTCCAGAAGATGTACGGGTTGGTCCGCGGCTCCTGAACCACGCGGGCATCGACCTCGACTTCCAGAACCTGCAGAATCTTGTACAGGCCGACGCGCTTCATGGTTTCACCGACTCGCTCACGGTTCTTGCCTTCTTCCATCCAGAACTCAAAGAGCTTCTCGATCAGATCCTTGATTTCGGTGTAGGGGGCTTCGCACTTAATAAAGGGAACGACCAGGGTGCCCATCTGGGCGCCGTCCAGGATCGGGGCCTTGGCGCCCAGGAGCATGGCGCAGCCGGTGTCTTCGCCGATCCGCAGGGCGCGCGGCATGGCGTTGATGCAGTGCATGCAGTGATTGCACTCTTTGTCGTTGATCTTCAGGGTGTCGCCTTCCATCCACATACACTGGGTCGGGCAGAGGGCGATGATTTCCTTCTGGATGTCGAACTTGCCCCAGTCGCGACCGGCATGGGCTCCGCCGTTCGGGGGAATCTCGCCGCCAATGTAGGCCTTGACCGCTTTCTGGTCGATGCGGATGTTGTCCTTCCACAGGCCGATGAAGGACAGGTCGGAGCGGGCGATGGAGGCCACGCAGCCGTTGGGGCAGCCGTCAAACTTGAACTTGAACTTGTAAGGAAAAGCGGGACGGTGCAGGAAGTCCTGAAATTCATTCGTGAAGTCGTGACATATGGCCTGCGCGTCGATACAGGCGAACTCGCAACGGGACATGCCCAGACAGCAGGCCGGGGTACGCAGGTTGGAGCCGGAGCCGCCCAGGTCGGTATCCAGATTGTGGGTCAGTTCATAGAAGATTTCTTCCAACTGCGGGGTGGTGGTGCCCAGCCAGACGATGTCGCCGGTGGAGCCGTGCATGTTGGTCAGGCCGCTGCCGCGGAGTTCCCAGAGATCGCTCAGCTGATTCAGGAATTCCGTGGTGTAGTACAAGCCCGAAGGCTGGTTGACGCGGACCGTGTGGAAGTGCGCCACGCCGGGGAACTGCTCAGGCTGGTCGCAGTACCGGCCGATAACACCGCCGCCGTAACCGAAAACGCCGACGATGCCGCCGTGCTTCCAGTGGGTCTCGCCGTCGTTGTAGGAGAGTTCCAATACGCCCAACAGATCGTCACAGACGTCCACCGGGATCTGGTACTCAACGCCTTTTTCGTTCTTCGCCCTGGACTCCGCTTCCCGCTTGATGTCGGAAACAAAGCTGGGCCATGGTCCTTTTTCCAGCTCGTCCAACAACGGGGTCTTGTGTTTCGCCATTGTTCTGCCTCCTCGAAGGGTTTAGGGGGGTTCATCAAACAAAACAGAAGGGGAACATGCCTCCGCATTCAACCGAACATTCGCCGGGAGAATGCGACCACGTCAGCCCCCTTATGCGCAAAATGAATCCGCAAAATGAATCCAATGATCTGAATAGAAGCACTTGGAAATATGCTTCGTGAAAATTATTACAACCGCAAAGCTCTTATTGTCAAGGCAAAGGCCTATTGCGTGAGTTTGGGCACCCAAGAGGGGTGGGAGAGGTGGAGAAATGTCGATCTGTTTTGGTAAAATTTCTGGAATTTTAATCGTTTGTGTTTTGTGTGCGGCGTGTGGTCCTTATCCCGTAACTGCTGGGCAGGGTTTTGCTGTTGAAGATTTTTCCCTCGGCCCGAAACGGCCGCAGCTTGTTGTTCAGGAGTTGAATTTGGTCCGCGAGTCTGCGTTTATAGGGGAAAAGCTGCGACGCGCTCTTACGTTCCTCCAAAAAGAGGATCACCTGGATGCGTGGAGAGTGGTCCCTGTGAAAGAGTGCGCGAGCAAAGGGCCGCAATTCCGGGACGTCCCAGCGCCGGGCCGCGATGAGGCCGGAGAGGCTGTCCCGGACCTTCTGAACCACCTCCGAGACTAGCCGCCCGGAGAGCAGGCGCTGGCGGTTGCGGGACTCATGTCCGCTGAGATCCTTGACCTCAATAAGCAGCAGATCGCCGGGTGCGCCGGACCCCGGACGAACAGCCATGAAATCCACCGCCTTGGTCCCTTCCACCCGGAGCATGGTGCTCCGGTAGAACTTGGTGTCGTCGTATTTGCAGACCGTGACGCCATGGGTAAAGCGAAAGAGCAATTTCCCCTCGACGTATTCGGTCATCGGTCTGTCTCCCCTGGAGACGCGCTTTGGGACTCTTGTTCATTTCCCAGACCCTCCACATGAGCCGCCTCAAAATGTTGCTCAAGGTAGCGGTCGCTCTGATCCAATTCCTCTTCCAAAGCCGCGATGTTGGGCAAACCCTCGATGTCTTCGTCCTGGTGGGCGACGACTCCGGAATTGTTGTATTCCAGCCCGGTGAACAGGGTCTGCACGGCATGGGACCGGTTCAACAAGGCCAACTCTCTGAGCAGAAAAAGGCTGTGGGTGGCGATGACAACCTGGATTCCGGCCTGGGCCGTAGCCAGCAGCGCCTGAGCTACCTTGCGGATCAATCTGGGATTCAGATTACTGTCCGGTTCATCCCAAAACAGCGTGCATCCTCGACACAGGGTTCCGTTCAGCAACAAGTACGCCAGTTGGGCGATCTTGCGCAGTCCCTCGGCCAGCAAACCGATTTCCAGCTTGCCTTTGTCACTGGTTTTGACGTGAAAACGTCCGTGCTCTAGAAGGACTTTGCCCCGCAGGATGGTCTCCAGTTCTTGAATCAGGGAGGCTACCGGATGCAATTGAGACGGCTTCAACGGCCCGGCCTGGAATTTTCGGCACAGGTCGTAATAGGTCTCGTCCATGGGCAGTTCGCGGCGCTCGTAGGAGCCGACCAAACTAGGGAAAAGGGACAGGGCTTCCTTGGGAGGGAGCATCACCGGTGACTTGGCGGTTTTTGGGGGTGTATGCGCTTCGATGACCACCTTTTTGCGGCTGTTGGGCGCGAAGCTGAAGCGCAGGGCATGCCCCTGGAAGTCGGCATGTACCACGCAGCGCGACCGTCCGGAAGAACGATTGACCAGTCCGCCTAGAAAATCCGGCCGAAACACGGCCACCAATTTTTCCGCGATCCGTTCGTCCAGGTGGAAGTGGATTTCCGGGGCCGTTTCCTCGGAACTCTCGCTTTGCAGAGCGCTGACCACATAGGCGAGTTTGAGCAGGTGACTCTTGCCCGTGCTGTTTTCTCCGACAATGACGTTCAAGCCGGGAGTGAAGTCCAGCTTGGCTTCGGCGAACAGGGAAAACCGGGTAACGGTGAGCGATGTCAGCATGGCGGGGCGCTCCGGCTTTGGGTGGAGGGGGTGAGGCAGTCCGTTTGGATCATTGATCGAGGATTTCGATGTATGACTCTTCACCTGAAACACTTGCATGGAAAGGGAAGATGGTCAATGTTGTTTCGGAGTCGATGTCTCACCCCATTAGCATCATGTCGATGGAGAACGCCGCATGAACAGAACATCCGTTTTTCAGGCCGTGAGCACAGTCGTGCCGCTGGGTTCCATTCTGCTTCGGGGCTGGGTGCGCACCAGGCGGGACGCCAAGGAAGTCACATTTCTGGAGATCAACGACGGCTCCTGCCTCATGAACGTGCAGGTCGTCGTGGACCACGCCGTGGCGGACAAGCTGTTCAAGGACGTGAATACCGGGGCCTCGGTGGAGATTCACGGCGAGCACGTGGCCTCGCCCGCCGCGGGGCAGAGCTGGGAGGTGCGGGCCGAGCGGGTCGTGCTTATCTGCTCGGCGGATCAGGAAACGTATCCGCTTCAGAAAAAGCGCCATTCGGACGAGTTCCTGCGGACCATCGCCCATCTGCGGCCCAGGACCAACAAGTACGGGGCCATGGCCCGGATCCGGTCCGAGGCGGCCTTTGCCGTGCATGATTTTTTTCGCGGGCGGGGCTTCTGGTATCTGCATGCGCCGATTTTGACCGGTTCGGACTGCGAGGGGGCTGGGGAGATGTTCCGGGTGACCAGCCTACCTCCCGAGCACCAGCCCAAGCCCGGAGCCGACGTCCATGCCGAGGATTTTTTCGGACGACAGGCCAATCTGACCGTCTCCGGTCAACTGGAGGCCGAGCTGTACGCCTGCGCCCTGGGCAAGGTCTACACCTTCGGGCCGACCTTCCGGGCCGAAAACTCCAATACTCCGCGGCATGCCGCGGAATTCTGGATGATTGAACCGGAGTTCGCCTTCGGGGATTTGGCCGAAGACATGCAGTTGGCCGAAGACCTGACCAAGGCCATGGTCCGGCACGTCATGGATACCCGTGCGGACGACCTGGAACTGTTCGCCAAGTTCGTGGACAAGACCTTGCTCGGCGACCTGGAAATATTGCTGGCCAAGCCCTTTGCCCGGATATCCTATGCCCAGGCCATTGACATCCTGGAAGACAGCAAGCGGGATTTTGAATTTCAGGTGTTGTTCGGGTCGGACTTGCAGACCGAGCATGAGCGTTTCCTGGCCGAGGAGCACTTCAAGCAACCGGTGATCGTTTACGATTATCCGCGAACCATCAAGCCGTTCTACATGCGCCTGAACGACGACGGCGAAACCGTGGCGGCCATGGACCTGCTTGTGCCCCGTGTGGGAGAACTGGTGGGCGGGAGCCAGCGCGAGGAACGGCTGAACATCCTCTCGGACCGGATGGACGAGCAGGGCCTGAACAAGGACGCCTACTGGTGGTACCTGGACACCCGCCGCTTCGGCTCCGCGCCTCACGCCGGATTCGGCATGGGTTTCGAGCGCTTCCTGATGATGATCACCGGCGCGACCAACATCCGCGACGTGATTCCCTTTCCCCGCACGCCGGGACATTTGGAGTTTTAGTGTTCACCCCAATCCCATCTCCGGCATCATCTCCTTTCCCGTCAAGTCTGTATCATATCCACCCAGGTCGCGGATTTTCGCCTGTAACGTCTCGGAGCGGATCAGATCCAGGATCGTGGTGATTTTCGGGTCATCCGCGAATTGTCTGGGGATGATCAGGTCGTAGCGTTCCCGGGCCAGGGGCACGAAGTCCAGGTTCAGGGCCTTGGCCGCGGCGAAGATGCCCAGGCCGCAGTCCGCCGCGCCGCTGAGCACGTTCACGGCCACGGCCATGTGCGTGTACTCTTCTTTGTCATAGCCTTTGACCGAGTCCGAGGTGATGTCGGCCTGCTTGAGGTGGTGGTCCAGGAGGATGCGCGTTCCCGCGCCGCGTTGACGGTTGATGAAGGTCAGATCGGGCCGGGCCAGATCCTCAACGCCCCGGATGCTCTTTGGGTTGCCCTTGGCCGTGATCAGCCCCTGGTGGCGGATGGCCAGGTTGATCACCAGCAGGTCCAGGCCGGCGAGGTATTTGGCCAGGAACGGAAAGTTGTAGTCCGCGGTTTCGGGATCAAAGAGGTGGCACCCGGCCAGGTGGGCCGCGCCGTTGCGCAGGGCGGTCAGGCCGCCCATGCTGCCCACGTGCGTTGAGGCCAGCCGAAAGGGCTCGGCCAGGCCCATCAGTTCGTTGGTCAGTAGATCCAGGGTGTTGTCGTGACTGCCCACGCAGACGATGGTTCGCTCCATTTCGGCTTCGGGGACCAGCAGCTCGGCGTCCAGCAGGGCCCCGGCCTCCACGCCCTCGCTGTGCATGGGGATCCGGGCGATGCCCTGGGCCTTGGTCAGGGTGGTGATCATCCCCGCGCCCCGGGCCAAGGGCGTGGCCACCCATTTCTCGCCCACCCGACCGATGGCCAGACGCATGAATTCCTGGACCCCCAGCTTGGACGGCGTCTTGCGGGTCAGCTCCACCCGGACCTTGGGCCGCGCCCCCGGATCACGGCGGCCCATCCAGGCGGCCAGGGGCCGGACCAGTTCCTCGAAGCAGATCACCGCGCTGACCGGATAGCCCGGCGCACCCACCAGCAGTTTACCTCCGGCCTCGCCCAGGAGCGACGGCTTGCCGGGCATGGCCGCGATGCCGTGGACCAGTATCCGGCCCTGGCTCTCCATGACCGTGCGTGTGAAATCCTTGGTCCCGGCGGAGGAACCCGCGCCGATGACCACGATGTGTGCGTCTTCCAGTGCTTTGCGCACGACTTTGGTCAGAGCGCCCAGTTCGTCCCGGACCGGCGGCGTCCGGGTGACCACGCAGCCCCAGGATTCACCCAGGGCCTTGAATACCTGGGAATTGCTCTCAACCACCTGGCCGGGCTTGGGCTCCGGCCTGGTGGTGAAGTCCAGCACCTCGTCCCCGGTGGGGATGAAGGCGATGCGCACCCGCTCCCAGACCTCGATTTCCCAAATTCCGGCGCTGAGCAGCGCGCCCACGTCAAAGGGCGTAATCCGGTGGTTCTGCGGCAAGAGCAGCTCCGTGGCCACGATGTCCTCGCCGATGCGTCGGACGTGCTGCCAGGGAAAGGTCGGGGCCTCGATGGCGATGGTTTCCTCGTCCACCTGGACCACCTGCTCGATCATGATCACCGCGTTGGTTCCCTCGGGCATGGCGTGGCCGGTGTTCACGGGCCGGTAGTCCCTCCCCAGCTTCAATTCCAGGGGCCGCCCCTCTCGGGCCGTAAACGTGGCTTCCGCGTCCACGGCCACTCCGTCCATGGCCGCGCTGTGAAACGTCGGACTGGAATACCGGGAAAAAATCGGCCCCGCTGTAACCCGACCCAGAGCGTCCTGGGACAAAACGACTTCCCTGCGGATCAATTGCTCCCGGTCCAGGGCCTCCTTGGCCGCGGCCAGGGCTTCGGGAATGGGGATGGTTGTCAGGTAGATGGAACGTTGAAAGGTCATGGAGAATCCTCACAGGTCAATGATTCGCGTGGAAATGGGGGTATCAAAACTATATGTGAGCGTGCTGCCTTCTAAGCAGTCATGCCCGTGAACCTTGGCCTCGTGCAGACCGGGAGCGGGTTGCGGGCTTTTTTCAGCTGTTACTATTCCAGACTTGGGTACTGCAAGAGCTATGTTTTCTCAAGGAGAAGGGCAAGTATGTTTGTTTAGGTTTGTTTCGGTAATTTCTAGTTCATTCTTTGTAGTATTCAGAAAATAGTTGACGAGAAAGCACCTAAAAAGTATTTCGTGAACACCTTGCGCATCACTGTCTCATCGGAGGATTTCGTGAAGAACTTGTTGTCCACCAAGGAAGTGGCCCAATTGCTCGATGTGAACGAGAAGATGGTCTACGGCCTGATTGCCGAAAAGGGGCTGCCGGCCACGAAAGTCACCGGGAAGTGGCTTTTTCCCAAACATCTCGTGGAGCAATGGATTGAAAACAGCACCCAGAATTTCCCTTCGCCGACTTCGCCCCTGCCACCGTATCACGGCCTGCTGATCGTGGCCGGCAGCGACGATCCGCTGCTGGAACGGACCTTGAACCTGTTCAACAAAACCTTTCCCAAGCATCTGGCGGTCTACGGCAACGTGGGCAGCTTCGGCGGGTTGAAGGCCATGAACAACAATTTGTGCCACATGGCTTCCAGCCATCTGATTCAGGCCGAGGACGGGGATTACAATTTTCAGTTCGCCGAGGAGGAACTGAGCGCCCCTCCGGCGGTGATCAATTTTTGCTTCCGGGAGCAGGGCCTGATCCTGGCCAAGGGCAATCCCCTGAACATTCGCTCCGTGGCCGATTTGGGGCGCAAGGAAATCCGGGCGGTCAACCGTCCACTGACCACGGGTACGCGCCTGCTCTTCGACCAGCACCTGGAGAAGGCCGGTGTGGCCGCGGAAACCATGGTCGGGTACGGCAACGAGGTGCATCGGCACCTGGATGTCGGATTGGAGGTCTTGAGCGGCCGGGCGGATGTCGGGCCGGCCATCCGGGCAGTGGCCGGAATCCTGGAGCTGGACTTTCTGCCGCTGGGCCGGGAGCGGTTCGATCTGCTGATTTCCCGGGAGCGATTCTTTGACAAGGGAGTCCAGCAGTTCCTGGGGCTGCTCCACGACGCGACGTTTTCGCGTCAAGCCGAGGCCTTGACCGGATATGATGTCTCCCAGGCCGGGCGAACGATATATCCAAGTGATCCGGAGAACAGGTAATAGTGTAAAGGACTTGCTGTCCGTAACCGCAACATGAAAAGGAGATTTGCATGCGAAAAATCGTTTCCATCGTAATTGGCGCTGCTCTTGTATTGGCGGCGCTTCCGGCCCTGGCCCAAGACAAGGTGATCACCATGAGCACCACCACCAGCACCGAGGCTTCGGGGTTGTTGGACTTTTTGTTGCCGGAGTTTCTCAAGGATACCGGGATCACCGTGCGGGTGATGTCCAAGGGCACCGGAGCCGCCTTGAAGGACGGCATGGACGGCAACGCGGACGTGGTCTTCGTGCATGACGTGGCCCGAGAAGAACAGTTCGTGGCCGAAGGGTACGGCACGAAGCGCTACTACGTGATGTACAACGATTTCATCATCGTTGGCCCGGAGAGCGATCCGGCCGGGATCAAGGACGCGCCGAACTCCGCGGAGGCCATGAAACGCATTGCCGCGGCCAAGGCCCCCTTTGTCTCCCGAGGTGACGACAGTGGTACGCACTCGCGGGAAAGGCAGCTCTGGGAAGCCACCGGACTGGCTCTGACGGACGCGAAGTCGCCCCAGGACGCCGACGGTTGGTACTTTTCCATCGGCCAGGGCATGGGCGAGGCCCTGATCTTCGCCGAGGAGAAGGAAGGTTACGTCCTTGCGGACCGCGGAACCTATCTACAGTACAAGTTCGGACGCACCCAGCCCTATGATCTCGTGGTCGTTTACGAAGGCGACGACATGCTCAAGAACCCCTATGGCGTGATCCCGGTCAATCCGGAAAAGCATCCTCACGTGAAGTTCGATCTGGCCGATACCTTCGCCCAGTGGCTGGTCTCCGAGCGCGGCCAGCAGGTCATCGCCGACTACCAGCTCCACGACCAACCGCTGTTCTTCCCGGATGCGAAATAGGATGACGGGCAACCGCGGCACGACATGATAACCCACCCTTGACGGGTTATGCCTGCACGCAGGGGCGGGAGAAACTCCCGCCCCTGTGATATTTTCTCCTGACCTCTGACCTCTAAACCCCCATGGATTTCCTCACCCAAAGCATCATCGAAGCCTTCCGGATGATCTGGTCCCTGGACCCGGAAATGTACTTCATTGTCTACGTCTCCCTGTACGTCAGCTTCTTCTCCACGATCATCGCCTCGATCCTGGGCGTACCGCTTGGCTTTCTGATCGCGGTGAAACAGTTCCGGGGCAAGCGGGCCGTGATCACGATTTTGAACACCATGCTGGCCCTGCCCACGGTGGTCATCGGGTTGTTGGTCTACGCATTCCTGTCCCGGCGAGGCATGCTCGGCCATCTCGGCCTGCTCTACACGCCCAAGGCCATCATCATCGGCCAGGTGATCCTGATCCTGCCCTGGGTGGCCACGTTCACCATGGCCGCGGTCAGCCGGATCGACGAGCGCTATCGCCGCACGGCCCTGACCCTGGGCGCGAATGCCCTGCAAGCGGCCCTGGCCGTGGCCCGGGAAGCCCGCTTCGGCATCCTGGCCGCGATCATCGCCGCATTCGGTCGGGTCATCGCGGAAATCGGCATCGCCATGATGCTCGGCGGCAACATCAAGGGCTTCACCCGAACCATGACCACGGCCATGGCCCTGGAGCACAACAAGGGCGAATTCGTGCTGGCCGTGGCCCTGGGCATCGTTCTGTTGGCCGTGAGCCTGATCATGAACGTGGCCCTGCAACTGGTGCAAGGCAAGTACGGGGATAATCGATGAGTCTGTACGCGTTGCACAACGTACGGCAGGTTTTTGAAGGCCGGACCGTGTTGGATATCGAGGCCCTGGAGCTTGCCGCCGGGGGCAGCTACGCCCTGCTGGGGCCCAATGGTTCGGGCAAGACCACTTTACTGCACGTTCTGGCTTTTTTGCGTCCGCCGGTGCTCGGGGACGTCTTATTTCAGGGCAGCCGCGTGGAGTGGCGGGACAGCATCCTGACCGCATTGCGTCGCAAGGTGGTGCTGGTGGATCAGCATCCGATCATGTTTTCCACCACGGTGCTCAAGAACGTGGAATACGGCCCCAGGATGCGCGGTGTATCCGCCCGCGAGCGGCACAATGTCGCTAAGGAGTGCCTGGAACGCGTGGGCATGTCGGCCTTTGCCCATCGCCCGGCCCACCTGCTGTCCGGCGGCGAGACCCAGCGCGTGGCCATTGCCCGGGCCATGGCCTGCCGTCCGGAGGTGATGCTCTTCGACGAGCCCACGGCCAGCGTGGACGTGGAGAACCAGGCCGTCATCGACGGGGTGATTCGTGAACTGCGCAAGGAGCAGAGCATTTCCATCATCTTCTCGACGCACAAGCGTTTGGAAGCAGCCAGACTGGCCGAGGAACGGATATTTCTGTTTGAAGGCCGGCTTACGGGACCAGGCGGCGAAAATCTCCTTTCCTGCGATATAGTCCAAGGAAACCGAGGAACGGTCTGCGTTGTCGGCGACAACGTCGCCCTGCCCGTGCAAACGTCGCGCTCCGGCCCGGGGAGGGTCTTTATCAAACCTGAACTGATCAGACTTATCCCCATTGATGCCGCTCACGAAGAATCGTCCGAGCAGGGACATGTCGGCGAAATATTGCAGATGACCGCGGAAGGTCGAAACATCAAGGTGCTCCTGGATATCGGCGTTCCCCTTCGAACCTTGCTGAGCAAGGATGACGCCAGGCGGCTCGGCGTCATGGTCGGGGAAAAAGTGCGCGTGCGTATTGATCCGGAAGCGATAGAGCTGGCCGGATGAACAGAGTGATAGCGGACTTTCCATTCCGTGCGTCAACAACCCACAAAAAACGAGGTTATCGCAATGAAAAACAAGCAGCTTACGTTCTTCCTCATGGCGGCCCTTTTTCTCATCCCCATGCAGGTCAAGGCTGAACAGGTCAATTTGTACGCCGCCGGCAGTCTGCGGGCCGCCCTTGGCGACGTGGCCAAGGCGTTCGAAGCCGAGATCGGGAATCAGGTCGCGACGGAATTCGGCCCCTCCGGGCTGCTGCGCCAGCGCATCGAACAGGGCGAAGCCGCCCACGTCTTCGCCTCCGCGAACATGGAACACCCGCAAAATCTGGTCGGCCAAGGGCAAAAGGGACCGGTTGCCCTGTTCACCCGAAACAATCTGTGTGCCCTGGCTCAACCGGGACAGACCGTCACAACGGCCACCCTGCTGGATGTGATGCTTGATCCCGCCGTGCGGGTGGGCACGTCCACGCCCAAGGCCGACCCTTCCGGGGACTATGCCTTCGAGCTGTTCGGCAAGGCCGACCAGCTCAAGTCCGGCAGCACGGCCATCCTGACGGCCAAGGCCCTGCTGCTCACCGGCGGCCCGGACAGCCCCAAGGCCCCGGAAGGCCGCAATCTCTACGCCTGGGTCATGGATGAACAAAAGGCGGACGTTTTCCTGACCTACTGCACCAACGCCGTGCTGGCCAAGAAGGAGCTTTCCGGGTTGCAAATCATCTCCATCGCCCCGGAACTGTCCGTGGGCGCGGACTACGGCCTGCTCGTCCTGGATGGCGCTTCACAGGAGGCTTGGCGGCTGGCACTGTTCATCCTGTCGCCCGAGGGTCAGAAAATCCTTGGAGACTATGGGTTCGTGGTCGGCGGTCTTCCAGCCAAACCGTAGTCCCGCGGGTCGTATTTCGCGGCTTTGTGCATGGACAACGACACTGGATACGCATCTTCAATACGTTTGTTGATCCGGTACTATTCAAAGAGCCTCTCAGACAGGAAGCCTCCTCTGATGGAATATCCCGTTGGAGGAGGCTTCATGCCATTGACGGCAGTCTCGTTTTTACGAGGCGTCTTTCTGCCTGAAAGATGAGAAGAGGGTAGTCTCAATATGCGTTATTATCTCGCCTTTGACGATACGGACAATCTGGGCGCCCCTTACGGTACGGGGAAGGTGGCGCGGTGGTTCGAGTCGCGTCTTCCCGAAGGATGTCGGCTGTGGGCCGTGGTTCGGCAGCAGCTGCTGGTTCACGACGACGTTCCGTACACCTCGCACAACAGCGGGGCCTGTCTGGTCGTGGAGGCCGAAAACGAACGCTGTCGGAAACAGTTGCTGGAAACCGCCGTCGAGCACCTCAGGGAGCATTCCCTGGAAGGCAGTGATCCGGGACTATGCCTGGCCGCGGAAAACGACCTGGGAATGCCCCTGTTGACGGCCTTTGGCCAGCGCTGCACCAACAGCCTCGTCCATCAGGACGAGGCCTACGCCGCGGCCAAGGATGCCGGCGTCCACCTTTCCGCGCATGGGGGGACCGGAGACGGAGTGATCGGAGCCCTGGCCTCCGTGGGACTCACGGCCTGGGGCTGGGCCGGTAGATTCATTGAAATGGGAGGGCTGCGATCCCTGCCGGACAACCTGACCGTTGCCGCGTTGCGAAAGCACGGCCTTAGGGTGACCTCCATCGATCGGGACGCCCCTAATCCCGGCCCTGAGGACATGGTCCGCACCAACGGATGGTGCCGCCCTCGGCTGATTGGCGGGCAGCCCGTGCTGCTGGTGCAAAAGGAAACGGACGCGGCGTGGCGGGCGCTGGGAGGGAAGCGGGCGAAAGGTCACATGTCCTGACGGACTGTCCGAGAATCTTTTCTGACGCTTGAAGTGTTGCCCCGCCCCCGCGCTCACTTTGTTCATGATGTCGACGAAAAGCGCACTGAAGTCAACGTCAACCGGCTGGTGAGCCTTCGTAAAGGTCGTCGTCACGACAGCCCCGGCAGATTTCTCCGTCGTTCACCGGGTAGGCTTCCCGACACGTCGGACAGATTCCAATGCCACCGCGCCGTTTGTTCAGCAGATGACGAGCGGCGACCTGGATCCGTCTGATTCCGCAAATTTCCTCGCCGGCATTATAAATCTCGTCCAGCAGCGCTTCCGTATTCTGTTCCTTCTTGGGCTTGCGCTTCAAATACCAGTCTCCGATGTGGCTCCAGTCTTCAACCTTGGCCGGGTCCAGAAACACCCGGACTCCGTTTCCGTTCTCCTTGTCGTACAAACATAGCGCGTAGCGACCCAGGTTGACGACCCGCAACCAGCCATTGCCTAGGGTGCACGGGGTGAGCAGTTGAATGGCGTCGGGCAGGCAGTGCGTGGTTTCGGACACGGCGTCGTAGAGTATATCGCCGGGGAGTTCCCGTTTGGCTTTCTCCACCATGTAACCGCCGACGATGACGCCGGGTGAGATGTACCCGTGAAAAGTCCGGACAGTTTCCGCAAATTTATCCGGAGGATTGAGGCTGATGTGCATGCTTGTTCCTTTTTGTTTGGCGAACGCGAGAGAAGGAGAGCCTTAGGCCGTAATAATTCGCAAGGAATGATTTTCCGTTGAATGTCGCATACTAAAGAACCCCGGCCGGTTCGAGGCGGATTGTGAATCGGCTGGGGAGGGTGTGTCGGATGAACGCATCCGTAAATGACGGAATGAGTCCGGAATATTTTGTTTTTCAGCTTCCGGGAGATATGTTGACGAGTGAAGAGTCGCAGAATTGGTTCCAGGGCAGCTCGGCCAGAGGGATGAATCCATTTTCTCGGGCCAGACAATCCAGATGGATCAGCGAGAGAGGCGCCAGGGTCAAGTCCGGCTCGGCGTCGTGCTCGGTCAGGTCCAGACAGTTGAAGTAGCGATTGCACTGGCTGCAAGCGTAGAACCGTTCGCCTCGACGCTCGGCGGAGGCGTAATACAACAGGCCGTCGGGTTCCGTGTCGCCGCAATGTGGGCATTTGGAGCGCAGAAAGCGCCATTGGTGCGCACAGAGTGAACAGTGCAGCCAGAGTTGTCCGCTTTTGGAAACAAGATATTCCGAGGGCTCCGGAGCCTTGGGGCGGAGCAGGGCCATATCCGGGCGGGATCCGCAGATCGGGCAATTTCCTTTAGACCATGGCGTGTCCGCGATGAGCGGCCCAAGCAGTTCGGCCGCCCGCTGGATGCACGTTTTGAGGATCTCCATGCCGGCGAAGCTGAAGGTCCGCTCCGAAATGCCCAAAGTCGCCGAGAATCGGTCGAGGGCTTCCGCGTCGTCGTTGGCCAGCATGTTCAGCAAGGCGTCCACCAGTTCGGGGCTTTGGGCGAAAGCGGATTCCAGTATCCGAAGTTCGTCGGCGATGCCGGGAAGGGAGCGGATCAGTTCCGGCATCATCCAGGAGGCTGCCTGTCGGTAGGCCTCGCGCAAGAGTTCAGGGCCGACGTCGGCCAGTAGGGGAACTCCCTGGGTGAATTGATCCGGGTCGTGAACGATGTCGCTGATCGACTCCAAATCCAAATTTTTTCCGCATTCGATCCGGGCAGCGGAGAGTTTGCCGAAAGCCTTGGCAATCTCGGCGGAATAGGGAACTTCGTTCTTGGAGTGTTTGGCGCTTGGATGGGATTCGGCAACCTTTTCGGCGGGGATGGCGTTCCGCGAATCGAGCATGGGTGTTCCTTCTCTCGGTGTTTGTTCTTGGTGATTTCGTTGCTGATCGGCATGGCGGAAGGGGGCGGTCAAGCCGCTCCCTTCCGCTTTTTTGATCGTGTATCAGGACGGTGATCAGGCCGACATGCGCCGCACGGGCGAAGCCAGTTTTTCCAGAAACGCCTTCCGAGTGACGGGCCCGGACTCGCGCCCGGCGTATTGATGGTATCTGGATCGAGGCAGAGTCACCAGATAGATGACCCGCAAATCAGCCCGGTCCAACAACTGGGCCTGGGGGTGCTCCCGCTTGACGCGTTCCAGCCGGGCGTCGGCCAGGGACAACATCTCTTCGCGCTCGCCGAAGTTCATGGTCCCCGTGGGACAGACCTTGACGCAGGCGGGCTGCATGCCGGCCTGAATCCGATCGATGCACATGTCGCACTTGGTGATCAGTCCGGTTTCCTCGTCCAGCCTGGGGACATCGTAGGGGCAGGATTCCCGGATCGTCTGAAAGTCCAAGCCTTTGGTCTTGTCCGTGAAGAGTACCGCGCCACTCGCCTCGTCGTGCAGGATGGCCGTGTCGTCGAACATGTCGCCGGCCATCTTGCAGGGAGGATACACGCAGTGTCGGCACTGATCCGGAAAGAACAGCCAGTGGATCCGGTCGTCGATCTTATGCTCGCTGAAGCGGACCAGCTTGAAGTTGAACGGGGTGAAGTCGGGAGGGTTCTGGTGCGTGCCGCGCTGTTTCGTCGGCACGGCCTTGTGTCCCTTCCATTCCTTGCACGCGACCTGGCAACCGCGACAGGCCGTGCACCGGGATGTATCGATGAAGATCGTCTTAGCCATCGTTTGTCTCCTGTGAACGCGGCGGACATTCTCGTCCGCCGCGGATATGTCGAATGGATGCGCCGGTTAGACGGACAGCTCCGTCACTTTGTCCGCCTTGCGGATGTTCACCAGGCAGGCCTTGTATTCCGGGATGGTCACGTTTGGATCGTAGGCCGGGACCGTGAGCCGGTTCACGGCGTCGCCCACGCCCGGGGTCATGAAGCCGAAGCAGAAGGGCATGAACACCAGGTGCGTGGTCTTGCCCTGGATGTTGAAGGGCGAGATGCGCACCGTGACCATGGCGATGGCCTCCATGCTCCCCCGGATGCTTTCCACGATCACCGGATCGCCGTTGGCGATTCCGAGCTCCTTGGCCAGTTCATGGCTGACTTCGACGTATTGCTGCGGCTCGGCTTCCAGGAGGGCCGGCGTGTTTCGGGTGTCGGAGCCGCTGCACCAGTGCTCGGTCAGACAGCCCGTGGTGAGTACGATGGGGTATTTGGGATCGGCATTCGGGGCGATGACGTCCATGTCCGTGGTGCTGATCTTCATGCAGGGGTTGTGCATCTGCTTGGAGAAGGGATGCGCCGCAACCGGGGTTTCGGCCGGCTCGTAGTGCTCGGGCAGCGGCCCGTCCACCCTGCCTGGTCCGTACATGGCCCCGTGGCCTTCCACCTGCATGATGAACGGGTACTTGCCGTTCTCGTGGGCCATGGGCGGCCAGGGACCGTCGGGCACGTCGCCCACCCATTTGTCGCCTTCCCAGGCGATGACCACCTTTTCCGGGTTGAGTGGTTTGCCGTTGAGGTCCACGGAGGCCCGATTGTACAGGATGCGCCGGTTCACCGGCCAACACCAGGCGAAGTTGGGAAACAGGCCTATCTTGGCCTGTAAGGACGTCTGGGTCAGATCGCGACGCTTGGCGAGGTTGCCGTCGTTGGTGTATCCGCCTGCGTAGAGCCAATTCAGACTGACGGTGGACCCGTCGGCGGTGAGGAAGGCGAAGCTGGGCACTTGGTCGCCTTTTTTGAACTGCCTGCCGTTGACCTCGACGTCCCGGGTGAACCAGCCGTTGGTCTTCCTGGCGATGTAGTTCGGGTCATAGTCCTTGGGCCAGTCCAGGTTCAGGATGGGTTCTGGGAATGCGCCTTCTTCCTTGGCATAGAGGTCCCGGACCCGGTTCATGATGTCCACGACCATTTTGCCCATGGGCACGCTCTGGCCTTGAGGCTCGATGGCCTTGTGGTGCCACATGTGCCAGCGGCCGGAATTGGAGATGGTCCCGTCTTTTTCGCCGCGCTGGCAGGAGGGCAGCAGAAAGACCTCGGTCTTCACGCTCTTGGGGTCAACGCCCGGCCGCCTCCAGAAACTGCTGGTCTCGGTGTCGAACAGTTCGGCCACCACCAGCCAGTCCAGGTTGTCCATGGATTTGCGGACCTTGTGGGTGTGGGGCATGGTCTGGGCCGGGTTGTGTCCGTAGATGAAGCCGCCCTTGACCTTGCCCGCGTACATCGCGTCGAACATGAAGGCCGAGGAATAGTCCTTGCCCGGTTCGATCTTCGGCAGCCAGCCGTAGCCAAAGCCGTTTTCCTTGGTGGCGGCCTCGCCGAACCAACCCTTGAGCAGGCTGGTTACGTATTTTGGCCGGTTCTGCCACCAGTTGGCGCTCTTGGGGTCGTTGGACTTGGGCGTGTTCGCGGTCAGGTAGTCGTCCAGGGTTTGCCAATTGGCGTTGGGCATGGCGTTGTAGCCGGGGATGATGTGCCAGAGCAGGGCGTGGTCCGTGGAACCCTGGACATTGGGCTCCCCGCGCAGGGCGTTGATCGCTCCGCCGGCTTTGCCGATGTTGCCCAGCAAGAGCTGCACGATGGCCGAGAGGCGGATATTTTGGCAGCCCACGGTGTGCTGAGTCCAGCCCAGGGCGTACATCATTGTTCCGGCCTTGCCCGGCTGGCCCGTGGCCGCGTAGGCTTTGTAGACCTTGAGCAGATTGTCCTGGGATACCCCGGTGATTTCCGAAACCTTGTCCAGGGTGTAGCGGTCATAATGGGTCTTCATGATCTGGAAGACCGAGCGGGGGTTGGCCAGGGTCGTGTCGCGCTGGGGCACGCCCTTGTCGTCCAGGGCAAAGGCCCATTTTTTCTGGTCGTATTTTTTCGTCGCCGGGTCGTAGCCCGAGAACATGCCGTCCTTGAAATCAAAGTCCTGGCCCACGACAAAGGCGGCGTTGGTGTAGTTGAACACGTAGTCCTTGTCGTAGAGATCATTGTCCAGAATGTACTTGACCATGCCCGCCAGGAAGGGGATGTCCGTGCCTGATCGCAGGGGCACGTGAAAGTCGCACCGAGCCGAGGTTCTGGTGAAGCGGGGGTCGACGTGCATGACCACGGCCCCGGCGTCCTTGGCCTTGAGGACCCATTTGAAGGAGATTGGATGGTGCTCCGCGCAATTGGAGCCCATGATCAGGATGGCGTCCGCATTCTTGATGTCCACCCAGTGATTCGTCATCGCGCCGCGTCCGAACGACTCTGCCAGAGCCGGTACAGTGGCGCTGTGTCAGACCCGGGCCTGGTGGTCGATATAGACCCCCCCCAAGGCTCTGAACATTTGATGCTTCAGGGCGCACTCCTCGTTGTCCAATTGGGAGCCGCCCAGGTGAAAGATGGATTCGACGCGATTCACGGTTCGGCCCTGGGCGTCCTTCCCGATGAAGTCCTTGTCCCGGGTGTCCTTGACCAGTCGGGCGATGCGATCCAGGACGAAATTCCAGTCCTTTTCCTCCCATTTGTCCGCGCCGGGAGCCCGGTACAGGGGTTTCAAGATGCGTTTCTCGTTGTTGTGCATGGAGAGCATGGCCGCGCCCTTGGCGCAGAGCGAACCCTCGCTCACGGGATAGTCCGGGTCCCCCTCCACGTTGATCAGCTTGCCGTCCCGGACGTGCATCAGCACGTTACAGCCGCAGGAACAGAAATGGCAGATGGAAATGACTTCCTTGGCCCCCTCGATTTTCAAGCCCGCCGCATAGGCCTGAACCGGCTTGACGTCGAAACCGAGACGGGCCAGGGACATCCCGGCCACTCCCGCCCCGGTCATTTTCATGAACCCTCTGCGCGAAAGTTCCATACTTACCTCCTTGAAATGTGAACACGGACAGACATTCGCCAAACGCGGAAACCCGTTCCCGCGCAATCAATTATGTCTATCGTGACATGACAAAAAGGCTGTGTCAATAATTTAGTTTATTTATTTTGGCATGTTGTATATATTTTTTTTAGCACATATCAAGAGTGTGCTCGGCGCATCAGAGCATTCAGGCGCGTTTTTTTGCGTTTACGAGGGGGGCGGAGGATGGAGGGTCGTCTTGTGGGGAAGGTGTTTCAGCGTAGCTCTTGACGGGCCAGGGGAATAACGCTCCGGCGAGGTCCAGCGCGGAGCGTTCCACGGCGTCGAACCAGAGTAAAAAGCAGTTGCGTAGGAGTACGGCGAAAGGGGTGAGGCGGCAGCCGTCGCATTTATGCCCCGGATATTCGACGAGTTGAACGCCGAGGGCTTTTTCCGAGGCCTTTATCTTGCCCCAGGCGGCCCGGTAGGACATGCCCATGGCCTTGGCGGCTTTCTTGATCGACCCATGCTTCTGGATCATGTCCAGAAGCATGGCTCTGCCGGTGCCGAAGAAAACGGTTTTGTCGTCCTCTTCAAGCCAGATGTGCAGGCGTACGGTGGGGCGGTGCCTCTTTACGTCGTCCGTTGTCGGCGACTCCATGGATCAACAACCGGCAACGCATCTTGGCGGACGTTTGCTTTTGATCCGTTTGAGGCTGCGTACAGCGGCTTTTTTGACCGTTGTCGCTTCGGAGCGGGTTGTGAAGTGCAGTTGGGCGTGGGCGTCGTCGAGGTTCATGTAGCCCAAGGCGCAGACCGCGAAGTAGCGGATGCTTTCATTGCCGTCGCGCAACGCTTCCAGAAGGGATTCTCGCGGCAGGAGGTTGAAGCAGGCCGTGACCCAGGCGGCTTTGTGCGTCAGCTCCTTTTTGGCGAATTGGCAGAGCGCGCTCAAGCGCTTGAGCGTCGCGGCCGTTCCGCCGTATCCCAGGGCCATGGCGGCTTGGGCCCGAACGTCCGGGTCCGGGTCGTCGCAAGCCTCGATCATGGCCACCGTTGCCAGGGGCGAGGAGAATTGGTGCAGCAAGGAGAGCATGCGCTGTTTGGCCTCGCCTTGGGCATGGGGCAGGGCGTCCAGGAGCGGACGCAGGTTGGACGGGTCGTGCCAGCGCGACAGGGACCAGGCGGCCATGGCCTTGACCCGCTGAGATTCATCCCGCAGTGCTTCGCGCAGCAACGGGGCGGCTTCCCTGAACCCCAACCTGCCGAGGGCGTTCGCCGCCACGGAGCGGACCTGAAAGTGTTCGTCCCGCAGAGCGCGGGACAAAGGCAGCAGGGTTCGTTCACCGCCTCTGGAGCTGATGCAGAAGACGCTTTCCCGGCGAATTCGCCAGTCATCGTCACCCAGCATCCGGATAAACGGCTCAATGCCCACGGACAGCCAACGCAGCGTGCGGACAGCGGCTAGGCGGACGTTGGCTTCCGGATGCTCCAGAAGGCTGGAAACCATCGGCACGGCCAGCGGCGGTCGGATCTGCTTGAAAGCCTCCAGGATGCCCGTGTGTCGAAGGCTCCAGGGCGAGGACGCGAGGATTTCCAGCAAATAGGGAACGACGGGATCGCCGAGTCTGGTCAGGCGGGATTCTCCTCGGAAACGCTGAATCAATTCCGGGGAGTCCAGCAATTCCAGAGCGGCTTGCAACTCTTCCCGTTGTTCCGGACAAAGGTCGGCCGACTCGTCCCTGAAGGAGACGTCAGGTGTGTTCGGGTCGAGAAAGGACGATGGGCATTGGCTGGGATAACGGCTCATAATGTTCTCCTCGCTTTTTTGGGTGTCATGTTCGGTCTTTCATTGACGCGCGGAAGCTGACCAACTCGGCCACGATGCTCAGGGCGATCTCGGCCGGGGTTTCGGCATGGATGTCCAGCCCCACGGGGCAGCGCACGCAGCTCAGATCCGCCTCCTTGAAGCCCTGTTTGCGCAAGGACTCATAGATCTTGTCCCGTTTGCGGCGGCTGCCGATCATGCCGATGTAGCAAGGCTCGGTTCGCAGGGCCTGGGCCAGGACGTCCATGTCGTATTTGTGGCCACGGGTGATGATCACCACGTAGCTGTTCGGATCGATGCGCTTCGGGTCCAGGGCTTCGGCCATGTCTTCAGGCACATGCACGGCGGCGGCCCGAGGAAAGCGCTCGCGGTTGGCGAACTCGGGCCGGTCGTCGTAGACCTCCACCCGGAAGTCCACCTGATGGGCCAGGGCGGCGACCTCCTTGGAAACATGGCCCGCGCCGAACAGGTGAATCGTGCCGGAGGCGAGCACCGGCTCAATCACGACCCGATCGTTCTCCCGCTCGTCCTCTATGGTAAACATCGTTGGACATCGCTCGGCCATGGCCGTCTCCAGCAGGGGAAGCAGGAGGTTGTGGTTTTCAGGTCGTCGAGGATGAAAAACCGGGCCTTCCGGCGTTTGTTCAACCAACAGACGTTCGGAGAGCAGCTGTTTTTCGTAGTCCGGCGCGTCACGCAACAGCGTGACCAGAAGCAGTTCCTTTCCGGCATCGCGCAACCGCTCAAAGGTGTGCAGCAACGCGACGGTCTGCGCGTCGGAGGACAACGGCTCCACCAGGATGTCCAGCACCCCGCCGCAGATCATGTCCATTTCCCGGGCGTCCTTGCCGGTCAGTTCGAAGTGTTTCAACAGGCTTTTCCCTGTGTGCAGGCTTTCCCGTCCGGCCTGGATGACCTCGGCCTCCAGCCGCCCTCCTCCGATGGTGCCCAGGATCGCGCCGTCGCGGCGCACGGCCATCCGCGTTCCCGGAGTGCGCGGCGCGGACCCGGCCAGACTGACGATGGTGGCCAGGGCCACGGGTTCGCCGGATTCCAGCAGGGCCAGGATGTCGTTTTCCAGTCGGTTCATGTTTTCCCCGATGAAGGTTCGATTTGCAGGCTGCGTTTGACCGGGCCGCTGAGCCGGTCCGTCGAAGCGCCCAGAGTGATCGTTCTCAGACGCAAGCCAGTTTGTTTCAGGAGTCCCGAGGCGTTCAACGCCGTTTCGACCGCTTGGCGTCGTGCCGAGCCGTCTTGGGCCTTACCGGGCTCTTCGGACGGAAAGATTTCCAGATCCAACAGCCAGCCGTGATCGTTTCGGCGCAGAGCGGCGCGATAATTGGACAGCCAGGGCAGCGTCAGGAGGATTTCATCCAGTTCGGCCATGGAGAGGGTCCGCTGGTCGTCAATGCGGACCTGATCCCGCAGGCGTCCCTGAATCGGGCCCAGGCGAGGCAGACGGCAGCCGCACGGACACGGTTTTGTGGCCAGGGAGGCCAGATCCCCAGTTCGATAGCGCAGCAGGGGCATGGCCTGGGCGATCAGAGTGCTGATCACCACTTCGCCGTGAAGCCCGTCAGGGAGAATCCGCCCGCTGACCGGGTCGATGATTTCCACGAGCAAATCCGCGCCGCGCAGGTGGTAGCCTCGCCGTGCGGCGCATTCCACGCCGCCGCCGTATCCCGTTTCAGTCATGCCCCAGTGGGCGAAGACCGGACAGACGAAGGCCTGTTCCACGGCCTGGCGCACGACTTGGGAGATGTGATCCGCGCTGAGCAGCACGGCGCACAGCCGCCGACCCAGGGCGGCCCTGGGATGACGGGCCATGGCCAGCACCTGGACGGGCAGGCCGACGATGACGTCAGCCTGGACGTCATGGATTGCTTCCAACGCCGCTTCAGGATCACCGGCCAGACCGTGAACCACGGCCTCACAGCCCATGCGCGGCAGTGCCTTGCTCAGCAGGTCGCCGATGCTGTCCGGCAGCTCCCCGGGCATGAACACCAGGACTCGTTGGCCGGGTTTGGTGAAGGTGCTCATGCCATGATGAAAGAAGTCCACGGTGCGCTCCAGGTCTTCTCCGGTGAAGAATATCCGTTTCGGCATGCCGCTGGTGCCGGATGTGGGCAGAGTGGTCACCCTGGAGACCTCTCCTTGGGAGACGCAGAGCATGTCCGGTGCGTGGCGGCGCAGGTCGTCGGCTGTGGTGAAGGGCAAGGCTTCCCATTGTTCACGGGAGCAGGGTCCCGCGGGAACGCGGGGAAGTCGGGAGCGATAGAACGGGCTTCTCACACGGACCCGATGGACCAAAGCCGACTTTTTCTCGTCCTGCCAGCGCTCAAGCGCCACCAAAGTCAAGGAGGGAGCCCTTGAGCGGCCCGCTCCAATTTGCTTCGCAACCCATTCGTCCAGCGGGGTGATGGGCGTGGTCAGCATGGCCAAGTCCTCTGGCTGTGCGGGCTTTGGCCGTTGCGGGAGGTGAGATTCCAGGCGCAGAACGGGACCAGCCGACCGTCCGGAGCGGCCACGTGGATGCAGCAGCCCTTGAGCCGCTCCAGATCCAGGGTCCAGGCGTCCTGAAAGGCCATGGCCGTGACCGCCAGAGTGCGGCGGGACTGTTGGAGAAAGACGTCCAGGGCACCGGGGATTTGTTGCGCCGATGATGCGGAAGCCTCTTCCATCGGTCTTGGCGCGGACCACTGGCGGGCGACCACGTCCACCGCCGTCTGGGCTCCGTCGACCGGGCTGGAGAAGTCCGGGCCGCAGCACGAGCGGGACGGCCCCAGGGAGTGCAAAACTCCGTCGGGCTGGACCAGAAAGTTGCCGTGGAACGAACAGCGTTCGTGCTCGCATCCCGGAGGGCGCAGATGGTCCATCTGGATTTGGCCGTGGGTCTGTTTCTCTAAGCCGCGGATGATTTCCGGCAGGGTGATGCGTTGGTTGTCGTCGGGGGGATGGGGATACCGGCCGAAGTAGCTCAACGGCTGGAAATGCACGCCCCGGATCGTGGGTACATGCCTTGCTGCGAGCCGGATCAGCCCGCCCAGGTCGTGATCGTTCACGCCGGGCGTCACCGTGGGCACGAGGACCACGCCCAGCCCTGCCTGCCCGCAGGCCCGTATCGCGGTCAATTTCGTCTCCAGGAGCGGTTGTCCGCGCAAATGGGTGAAGACCGCGTCGTTGGTCCCGTCGAATTGCAGAAAGACCCAGGAAACACCGGCATCTCGGAGCGTCCCGGCATACCCGGACTCCCGGGCCAGGCGCAGGCCATTGGTGTTCAACTGGACGTGGGGAAAGCCGATGCGCCGCGCCAGGGCGATCACTTCCGGCAGATCGTCGCGCATGGTCGGTTCCCCGCCGGAAAGCTGGACCGGAACAGGACCACTTTGCGCAAAGGCCCGACGGAGGCGCTCGTCCAGGGCGGCGAGATCCGGGTCCGTATCCGCTCCGCCCCCGGAGTCCGCGAAGCAGACCGGACAGCGCAGGTCGCAGCGCCCGGTGACCTCTACCAGGACCGTGCAGGAGCGTTGGCGGTGCTGGGCGCACAGACCGCAGTCCCAAGGGCAGCCTCGACTTTGGCCTGGGTGATGGGGCGCGGCGGGCGAGGTGGGCGTCTTGTCCCGCCGCCAGGATTCCAGAGAAGGGCTTCCACGCCAGACGACGGTCTTGAACCAGCCGTGGACCGGGCAGCGCTTTTCCAGATACGCGTCCTCTCCATCGCCCACGAGCACGGCCGGGAGCGGCCGCAGGCACTCCGGGCAGACGCTGGCGGTCGAAGAGGAAAGAGGGAGCTGAAGCGGCTTCATGGTAATCCCGAGGTTTCAGGATGATCCGGAACCGGCCATGTCCGCCGTCGCCCAACTCTGCACCGGTGTTCGGCGGACACTGGTGCATGATTCTTATGCGAACGGCGACTCGAAATGGTGGAGGCCGTATACACTGCAGGCTGTGCGGAGGTTCTCGACATGACGAGCGCGACCAGCCCGGACTCCGAGTCCTTGCTGATCTGTGCGCCTGGCGACGGCGGACATGGCCGATTCCGGATCAAAATTTTGCGTGACGTCACGAGTATGCTTCCCTGGTCCCCGTGGGATCCATGCCGTGTTCCTGAAGGATTCCCAGTGTTCTGGCCCATGTCTTGACCAGGAGCCCGCCGCATCGGCTCAGGTCCGGTCGCTGGTTCGGGCCGCCCAGGATGTCCTCGCAGCGAATTCCGGGAAAACCGGCGCAGGCCGTTTCGGCGAACCATTCCGAGAGTTCGGTCGTCATCAGGGGCAGACGGTCGTCGGGTTGCTCCTCGTCACGGCCCTTGCCCGCATGCAGTCCCAGAACACAGGCCGCGCCGGTCAGCACCCCGCAGGTTCCGGAGCCCAGGGTCAAACCGTTGCACAGTCCGGAGACGGCCCGGACCAGGGTTGGGTTCTCGACAGCTTGCAGTTCGAGCGCCAACAGAACCAAAATCTGACTGCAACAGTATCCCTTGCCGGAGAGACGCAGCAGGGCGGTTTCCATGTCGTTCATTATCAACGTTTCCTCATGCGGCGTCATGAGCCGCGGCGTGTTTCACGGCCAGGAGCATGCAGTACCCTGGCCGCGTTCCGGAGCATTTCGAACCTGTATTCCATGCCCCGGGGAACCCTTCGCGGTCCAGCCCCGCGAAGATCAATTTGGCCGTCAACTCAGCCAACAGCCGGGAATGGTCCTCAAAGACGTCCACCCTGAATCCCGCGCGGTTGAACTCATCTCGAAGCCGCGTTTCGGTCATGGCCCCCTGGAAACAATCGCGCGGAGAGTCGGGACGTGGATGGCCAACAGGTTGCAGAGGTGCTTGCCGAAATGATTGCCGAAAACGCAGATAGATATCCGTGATCAGCAGACGTCCTCCTGGTTTGATCAGGTCGGCCCATTGGTTCAGGGACGGCCCGGGATCAGGACTCAAGGACAGGACGCATTCGCAAAGCAGCGCGTCGAACAGCCCCGGACGCAACGGCGGATGGTTCATGTCCGCCTGGATGTAACGCACGAGGTCGTCCCGGCGGCGGGCCTGGAGCAGGTCTTCGCGACACAGGTCCAAGGCCGTGACGTGCATCCGCCGTTCGGTCATCAAATGCCGGGCGCTGACGCCCAGCCCGCAGCCCATGTCCAGTATCCGCGACCCCGGCGGCAGGCCGGACAGCTCCAACATCCGCTCGGTCAGGCCCAGCCCTCCGGGGCGCAGCGTCTCGCCCGCCACACGGCGGAATCCGGCACACCGGTGAAAGGGCGGATCCGGTCTGTCCATTACTTGTCCTCAAGTAGCTGCTCGACTTCCAACATCTTGCCCAGGGCCAGTTCCTCAAAAACGAGATACATCCGGCACGTCGGGCACCCCGGCAGCTCCAGCTCGAACTCGCTGCCCATGTACGCGGCCTTGACCGCGCACAGCCGCAACGGTCCGCCGCATTGCCCGCAGGTCCATTCAGCGTACTTTTCGTTTAAATCCGGAAAGCGTTGCATCAACTTTCCTCCTTGACGACCATCCGGTGCATCCAGGCCCGATGCACCCGGTACGTATCCGGCAGCTCGTCCAACGGCTCGTATTCGACCCAGAACGTGGCATGGCCGATGCGCCGTGATGCAAGCAGGCGACCAGTTTTGGGATCGGTGAAACGCCGTTTGTCCGTTTCCGCGGCGTGAACGACCCGGTGCAGATCATCGTCAAGGATGCGGCGGTGATCGACCACGGTTCTTGCGTCGGGTTCCAGCAACAGGAATAGCTTCTGATGCGCCTTGGGCTGAAGCGGCGTGCCGCTGAGCCGTTCCTTGAGCCGGGCCCGGTTCTGACGGCGATCCGGCAGGTTTGGTCCCTTGCGGATCATGGGCGTGGCGCCGGCGGGCTGGGCCGCGTCCAGGCTGTCCGGAAACAGCAGGTCCAGCAGATGAAAGACGGGTTTGGCGGAGCGGGACAGGCTGTCCCGGCACATGGCGCAGTAGGCCAGGAAATGTTCCGGAGTCCGTTCGGTTCGCGTCCGGGCCACCTTTTCGGCCAGGGCCGGGTTGGCTGCGTCCATCAGGCCGCCGAAACCACAGCATTCGGTCAGTTCGCCGCCCAGTCGCGGTTCTACGAAAGGTTGTTCCAGGGCGTGCAGGATGGTGCGCACCGCCGCGCGGACATCGTTTTGATCCCGGCTCGTGCAGGGATCATGCAGAGCCAGTGGCGAGGAAGCCGGTTTCGCCGTGCCGGGCAGTCCTTGTTCGACCAAGGTTTCCCAGAGAGAACGCGTCGGTATCTCCGGGGCTGTCTTGCTCAGGACGCGGCGGCAGGTGGTGCAGCCCAGGATCATCTTCGGTCGGCCCAATTCCTCCCAGGCTTGGCGGATGCGGTCCACGGCCCCGTTCAATAAATCCCGGCGGGCCGCCCATTGCGCCGGTGCGCCGCAACAGGTCAGCAGAACGCCCACCCCACCTGAAAGCGAGTCGCGCAAATGATCCAGGACGAATCGGACATGCTCAGGGGAAGAGCCAGCCAATTGGCAGCCGGGGAAAAAACAATATGTGCTGGATGTTTTTTCCGGTTCATGGCTGACCAGGAATTCCTCGTCGGACAGGGCCGCGGCCTGCTCGCGCAGGGCGAAGTCGTGGGCCGAGCCGGGCATTTTGTTGGTGTGGACCATTTCCTTGCGCGCGGTCATGCAGAATTCGCCCATGTGGAAGTCATGGGGGCAGATGGCCGCGCACAGTCCGCAGTTGCTGCATGAGAGGATCATCCGGTTGGCTTGGCGCATGCCCTGGACCACGGAGAGATTGTTGTAGATCTCCCGAGCCAGTTTTTTCGGGTAGCCCTTGTAGTGCTCCATGAACACGCAGGCCTTGACGCACTCCATGCATTCGCACAGCAGGCAGCGCCGCGCCTCATGCACCGCTTCCTCGCCGGAGTATCTCGCGGGGTCGGCCATGGGTTCGGCCGCGGACGACTCAATACCGTCAATGGACGTGAACAAGCGCGTGGGATGCGGCCCTTCCTTTTCCCGGCCCGCGGTCAGGGATGCGCCCTGAAAAAGGCGCTCCATGGACAGCACGGCCTTGCGTCCGGCCAGGGCCAGGAAAATAGGTGAATAGTCGATGAAATTTTGGACGATTCCCCCGGCGAAAATTCTGTCCCTGCTCGTCGCCAGAGAGACCGGATCGGCTGTCTGGGCAAGTTCCCTGGCCCAGGTGGTCCAGGGATCGTCCAGGCCGACATAGATCGCGTCGACCTGTAGGACCGCAGCTTCCAGAGTATCCAACCCCATGTCCGGGTCCGCCTCGAAAACCACGCCCAGGGACCGCAGCATCTCCAGTCCCGCTTCCAGGGCCTGAACAGACAGCAGTGTTTCGGGCAGATTGCAGAGCACCCCGCCCAGAATGGCACCGCCGTGCTTGAGTGTCACCTCTATGCCCTTGCGCCTCAGGTCGTGCGCGGCCACCAGACTGCTGGGGCCGCTGCCGAAGAGCATCACTCGACGGCCTTTGGAGGGCAGCAGGAGTTGGCGTGAAGTTGAAGGAACGGCTTCCACCAGAGCCCGCTCCAGTGCCCCGATCCGGATTACCTCGTCCACGTCGCCCCGTCGGCACGGCGCTTGGCAGGGATGATCGCAGATCCGGGCGAAAATTTCGGACAACGGCATGGTTCGTTCCAAAACCTTGCGCGCTTCGGCAAGCCGATTTTCGGCCATCAGCCGGGCCATGGACCGGACGTCCACATGCAGCGGGCAGGCGGCCTGGCAATAGGGCGGCTCTTCCTGGATGCACTTGTTTTCCCAGGCGCGCAGTTCATGCTGTTCCATGCCGGTCACTTTTCTTGGGGATTATGTAGGGGCGGTTCGTGAACCGCCCCTACGACTTATCGCTTTTCTTCCTTTTGCGGGAGCGGGCGCGAAGGCCCGCCCCCTTTGTCACATCCGTGCTTACTTGCCTTGCAGTTTGGCCAGCACCTTCTCCGGACGGGCCGGGAGATGGGTGATGCGTACGCCGCAGGCGTTACTTATGGCGTTGATGATCGAGACGTGAGGACTGGTCAGGGGAAGCTCGCCGACTCCGGCGGCACCGTAGGGGCCGTCCGGGCGCGGGGACTCGATGTAGATCAGCTCCAGATCGTCCGGCACGGTCTTGATGTACGGGAAGCCGGCTCCGACCATGGAAGCGTGCTTCTGGATGTCCTCGAAGTCCTCGGACAGGGCCAAGCCGATGCCCTGGGCCAGGCCGCCCCACATCTGGCCGTCCACGGCCAGCTTGTTCACGATCTTGCCCACGTCGCCGGCCAGGGTCATCCGATCGACCTTGGTCTCGCCGGTGGTGATGTCCACGGTGACCTCGGACATGAACGCGCCGTACATGTAGACCAGGAAGGGCTTGCCCTGTCCGGTGGCCGTGTCGCAGTCCTTGGCCCCGGCCGCGGACCATTTGCCCTCATACTTGGTGGGCTTGTCCGCGGCTTTCATCTCGGAATAGGTCATGAACCCGCCGCCGGGTTTTTCCATGGCCTTGACCAACTCTTCGCAGGCCACCCGGATGGCGTTGCCCGTGACCACCTGCTGGCGAGAACCGCCGGAGGGGCCGGAGTTGGGGCACTTGGCCGTGTTCGGCCAGGTGAAGTTGATCTTCTCCGGCGGAACGCCCATCTTGTGCAGAATTTCATGGGCCGTGCACACGCAGCCGATGTCCGCGCCCTGGCCGTGATCCTGCCAGGAGGTGTGGATGGTGAAGGTGTCGTCCGGGTTCAGCTCGGCCCAGGCCTCGGAGGAGTCCGGGCCGTCCAGGCCGCAGCCGTAGATGCCCAGGGAAATCCCGACGCCCTTTTTCAGGGTGTCCGTGGACTCCTTCTTGGCCTTTTCCTTGGCGGCCTGGTACTTGGGACGGAGCTTGTCCAGCAGGTCCGGCAGGGGGAAAACTTCCGGATCCTGGCCCGTGGGCGTGGTGGAGCCGGGGCGGTAGCAGTTCTTGTAGCGCAGTTCCAGGGGATCCATGCCCAGCTTCTCGGCCAGCATGTCCATCAGGGACTCGGAAGAGAAAAAGCTCTGGGGAGATCCGTAGGACCGGAACGCCGAGCCCCAGGCGTGGTTGGTGCAAACCGTGCGCCCGTTGCCGCGGATGTTCGGGATGTTGTAGCCCGCGCCGATGAACTGGGTGCCGCGCATGGTCAGCAGGTCGCCGAACTCGGAATAGGGGCCGTGGTCCACGGACCAGTCCGATTCCATGGCCTTCAGCTCACCGTCCTTGGTGGCAGCGAACTTCAGGTTGATCCAGAAGGGCGAGCGCTTGCCGGTATACTGCTGCTGCTGTTTGTAGTTGTAGCGCAGGAAGGCCGGACGGCCGGTGGCCAGGGCGGCCACGCCCACCAGGGCTTCCATGGTCGGGCTGAACTTGTAGCCGAAGGTGCCGCCCATGGGGTTGGCCACCAGGGCCAGTTGATCTGCTTCCAGGCCTAAACCCGGAGCGATCATGTACAGGTGCAGATGCACGCCGATGGACTTGGAATGGATGTACAGCTTGCCGTCGTCGCCCATGTAGGCAAAGCCCACGTCCGGCTCGATGGGCATGTGCGGCTGGCGCTGCAGGTAGAAGTCGCCCTCCACTGTAACCATGTTCGAATCGCTGAAGATCGGCGCTGTTTCCTCGCCCTTCACCAGTTGGGTTTCGTAGTAGACGTTGGGGGTGCCGGGGTGGATCTCGATGGCGTCCTCGGCCATGGCCTCCGGAGCGCTGAGGTAGGCCGGCAGAACTTCCAGGTCCACCTTGACCTTGTCCGCGGCGGCCCGGGCGTTGGCCTCGGTGTCCGCGCAGACAATGGCGATGGCGTCGCCGTACTGGAAGACCTTCTCGTCGCAAAGGATCGGACGGTCCCAACCATCGCCCTTGTTGGTGGGGAAGGTGATCAGGCCGGTGATCCGGTTCTTGCCCTTGACGTCCTTGTGGGTCAGCACGCTGTGTACGCCGGGCATCTTCAGAGCCTCGGAGGCGTCGATGCCCTTAAGGTTGGCGTGGGAGACCTGGGCCTGAACCAGGGCCAGGTGCAGGGCGTTGTCCGGCAGCTTCATGCCCAGATCCGCGCCGTAATCCAGGGTTCCGGTGACCTTGCCCAGGGCCGTGGGCCGGGGCAGGGAGCTGCCCAGGGCGCTCTGGCCTTCAGGCAGCTTGAATTCCAGTTCCTCGGGCTTCATTTCGCCGCGCAGCACCTTGGCCGCATCCATGACCGCATCCACCAGAGGCACGTAGCCGGTGCAGCGGCAGGCATTGCGATGCTTCTGAAACCAGTCCCGGACATCCTCGCGGCTGGGATTCTGGTTCTGGTCCAGCAAGCCCTTGGCCGAAACGATGAAGCCCGGCGAGCAGAAACCGCACTGGGCGCCGCCATGGACCATCCAGGCCTGTTGCAATGGATGCAGGTTGCCCGGCTGGCCCACGCCCTCAATGGTCTCAACCTTGGCGCCGTCATCCACGCGCTTCATCTTGGTCACGCAGGAACGAATGACCTTGCCGTTCATGATCACGCTGCACGCGCCGCACTGACCCTCGCCGCAGCCGACCTTGGTCCCGGTCAGGCCCATCTGGCCGCGCAGCACGTCGGCCAGGGACGCGTCCCCGTCCACGACGATGTTGCGCTCCACCCCGTTCACGAAAAACCGTTTCTGAATCATGCTGCTCTCCTTCGTTACAATTGTTGAAGATACGTTTCGTCGTATCGGAAAGCGCGGTCCTCACGCTCCCTTGCCAAAGGGACAGATCGGATAGCGGCACTCGGCGCAGCCGGCGCACAATCCGCCATGACCCATGGCGACGATTTCCGCTTTGGTCACATTTTCCCCGGCCACGAGTCGCGGAACCACCAGGTCGAAGATGCTGCTCCGGGCGTACATCACGCAGCCGGGCAGGCCGACCACCGGAACCTCGTCGATGAAGGCCAGCAAAAACATGGCTCCGGGAAAGGTGGGCGCACCGTAGGTCACGACCCGGCCTCCGGCGGCCTGGATGCTCGTCGGGGTCAGGTCGTCCGGGTCCACGGACATGCCGCCGGTTACGGCCAGCATCTCCGCCCCTTCCCGGATCAGGCCCCGGATGGCGCGTACGGTCATGTCCACGTCGTCCGGTACGAAGACCTGGGGCATGGTCACGCAGCCCAGCTCGTCGAACTTGCGGCGCAACACCGGGCCGAATTTGTCCTGGATCCGCCCGTGATAGACCTCGCTGCCCGTGGTCAGCACGCCGACGCGCAGTGGTCGAAACGGCTTGACCTGGATCAGGGGAGCGGCCAGGCGGCAGGTTAGCTCCACCTGGGCCACCGTGGATTCAGCAATCACCAGGGGGATGACGCGGGTTCCGGCCACGGGCTGTCCCTTGAGGACGCGGTGGTTGCCGTGGGCCGTGGCCATGACCACCTGATCCACTGAATTGATTTTGTGCAGGACGCTGGTGTCGATTTTCAACAGCCCGTCATGCTCGGCAATCAGATTGACCCGGCCCTCGGAGGGCTGGCTGATGCTCACTCCGGAACCCGCGGCGGCCCGGGCGATGCGCAGAGCCGCTTCATCCTCGTGAACCAGCCCGTCCTGAAGATCCCAGACGTAAAGATGGTCCTTGCCCAGCTTGCGCAGGGCCGGAATGTCCTCGGAGCGGATCACGTGTCCGCGGCGGAAAGCCCGGCCCTTGAATTCACCGGGCACGATCCGGGTGATGTCGTGGCAAAGCACGGTATCCACGGCCTGTTCTACCGGAATTACGCGCATGGGGCGGGTGCTGTTCGAGGCGGATTGGACGTCGACATTGATCATGGTCGATCCTGAAGTGGGAGGGGGTTGGGAAACCGCTCAGATGCACCGAGCATGTCTTTACCTTGCTAGATTGATGTGTCACCATTGTCATATGAAACAGGACGGGCAAAGCCCGACAAGACCAGAACAGAAGCGGCGTTTCGCTTCTAACATCTTAAAATCAATCGAAGAAAAAAATATTTAACTTTTCATGTTTTATTGTTGTTTCTGGTTAATTATAGTTGTATTTTGCCTTGGATCTATCCATATGAATGATATATTTTTACTCTGGCAAACTCATAGTTACCTATAATGACCTGTGGGGCATGTTCGTGAATCCGCATCCCAAACCTCGAAGCATGAAAAATCGGTATGCGGCCCGAGCCAAGCTGACGGAGAAGGAATTGCGGGACGTGGTCCGGATGTTCGCCAAGGATGTGGAAGCCACCCTGATCGCCAACGCGGTCGGCGTGAGCCGGACCACGGTCAACGAGTATTTGCGCAAGATCAGGCTGGCCTTGGCCGAGCAGTGCGCGTTGGATGGAGCGATCGGGGAGACGAGGCGGAACGCGGAGATGCTTTTTTCCGTGCATCCCGAACGCTCTTCAAGCAAGGCCAAGGCGCGGGATTCGGAGGCGCTTGCAAACAACGCCCACGAGGTGGATGTCATGCGGGGAGCGATTCATGCACCGGGTCGACTGGGTATTGAAATTCTTCCCGGCAAGGATCTCGAAGCCTTGAAGCTCGTCCGCACGGGAAAAATTCGGCTGCGCGGCTGGAAAAACAACGGATACGTCAGCGTTGTCGAGTCGAATATCGATCTGGATTTTTACAGCCCGGACCAGGAGGAAATCCTGGCGGAGCTGGGGAAGGAAAGGGAAGGGGAGAAAGTCGTCGCCCTGTTTCTGGCGTATCTTCGGGCCAGAATATCCAGAATGCGCGGAGTATGTCCGCATACGCTCCGGCTGCACCTCAAGGAATGCGAATACCGGTTCAACAACGCCCGAGCCGGGGGCACTTTGAGCAGGAGGATTCTTGCGATTTTACGGGAACGGCCGTTGGCCTGAATCAACAAGGTTTCGGATCAGGAAGAAACGGATGCACGAGGGCTGCATCACCCTGGGAGTGATCTTTGTTCAAATGGGAGCATATTGACACAGCGGACCCGCCACATTCCCGCTGCCGGCTCTAGAATGCTTAGGCTGGCCCAATCCATTTGAATGCGGAACAGATTGTTCATGGGCATGCCCAGGATGTGGCAGAGCAGGGCTCGGATCACTCCGGCGTGGGTCACGGCCAGCACGGGTTTGTCCTGAGCCTTAGCCATGGCCGACATCTCCTGGAAAACGGGATAAATCCGGTCCTGTACATCTTGAAAGTTCTCCCCGCCTGCGGGACGATATCCAGCAAAATTTTTCCCCCGTTCTTCCCAGGCTCCGGGAGAGTGGCGTTCAATTTCCTCCCTGCTCATCCCTTCCCACGCTCCAAGGTCGATTTCTCGCAGCTCTTCGCGGATGAACAGCGTGTCCGCCAAGGCCGCCACGGCCAGCCGGGCCGTTTGTACGGCGCGTTGCAGCGGGCTGACAAAGACTGCAGCGGGCGGGCTGGCTGCGAATACGGACTGCCAAGCCATGGCCTGGCGCAGTCCGACGTCGTTGAGAGGAACGTCGTCCGTGCCGAAGAGCATGCCGGGAGACCGTTCCACGCTGGCATGGCGCAGCAGGATCAGGGAGCTGGGCTTGAAGATGGGAAGGCGGGGTGCGGGCTCGCTCCGGGCTGGCAGTTCATGGCCTTGGCCCTGGATGACGATGCTGTGGTGACCATAGGCTTGGCCTCTCCAGGAAAAGGATCGACTGACCGGGTCCCAGGTTCCGCGGATATCCAGCGTTGCTTCCTTGAACTGGCCCAAGAGAGGGGCTGTTTGATCCACTGTCTTGCGAATCTTCATTGTGCCGGTCAGCCAGTCGTCCTGAATCGGTTCAAGACGACCCTGATAAACGTACCCCAATCCGGCTCCGAAAAACGCACCGTTGGCTAGGTGAATGGCCCCATGTTCCATGCCGTCATGGGCCGTAAGTTTGAGGCGATAAATGCCGTCACGCATGGGCTTGTCCATCCTTCATTTTCGTGCTGAGCATTGCGTTTCGAGACGCCAACATGAGGCTCACGGCGTGAACCCCGCGAGCAGCCCGGTTTCTTCCGGAATAGGCCGTTGGGCAGTGGTCTCTGGTTTTTCGCCGAGCCGTCGGGCCACCTGTTCGTACAACCGATTGGCCGTGCTGAATTTGGTTCGGATGGCCATCAATGCCGCCGCGTTGTCCCGAAAACGTTCCACGGTCATGGCAAAACGCTCTTTCAGGCTCGACGGCTTGTCCTGGATGAGCAGCATGTCCGCCAGTTGCAGGAGCGTGGTCTCATTCACTTCCCCATGGCCGACGGCGTCAAATTGGTGATGCCTGGCGACAAGTTCGGCGATCACCACAAAACCATGTCCGCGCAGGAACGCGGCTCCGGCCTGGCCATGTTCCGCCTCGCCTTTGGCCACGTCGTGGACCAGGGCCGCGGAAGCCAGTACTTCCAAAGACATACGTTCACCGTTGGGGTCGTTTCTGTTCAGGGTCGAAGCCATGCGCAGGGCGGCTCTGGCCACGGCCAGACAATGGACCCGGATCGCGCGGCGAGATGGATCCGGACTGTACAACAAGTGAAGCTCGCTGCATTCCTCAGGGGTGGGGATGCTCAGGTTATGGGTCCGGATCAGGTGTTTCCGCAGCTTGTCCGCGTCTGTTGGTCTGTCCATGTCCATGAGGATGCCTGCATCGGCCACGGCCACGGTCGCCGGGCCCCTGGGCAGACGATGCTGCATCCAGCCGCGTAGACCTCCGGAGTTACCATTGGTTCCGCCCCAATTGAGAATGTCCGCAAAGGCATCCTGCGTCAGCAAGGCAGGGTGTCCGGTTTGGCCGTGGAAACGCGGCAGCAGAACCTGCGGCGCGTTCCCGTTGCCCTGCCAGAGTGAGGTCCAGTGCGCGAGCAGTCGGGAAACGGTCGCGCCGCGTACCGTTGCAATATCCACGGGCAGGAGCAGACAGGCCCAGGGCCGTGGAAGCGGCGTTGCGGACATGGCCTGAATGGCCCGGTGAACCGAAGAGAACATGCCGTTTTCGGGATGGGCGTTGATGATCGTACGCAGGCCCAAATCATGTGCCAGCGGTTCCAGCTCATCTCGGCGGTGCCCGACGACGACGCGTACGTCGTCCACGCCTGCTTCGCGGAACACTGTGGCGCAACGTTCCAGGGCCGTCTGCCCGGCCAAAGGCAACAGGGGCTTGAAGGAGCCCATGCGCGAGGAAAAGCCGGCGGCCAGGATGACGGCGGTCCAGTTTCCGCGTGGCGACATGAGACAAGGGGAGAGTGACCCAGGATACGGGTTTGAGGATAAATACATGTTGTGCATAGCTGGTCGCACAACTTGCCTTGCAAATAATGATATGTCAACCCTGACACAATATCGGTCGGTATCGTCACTCCTTGTTGCGAAATCGTGACATGATTGACGAAGGGCGATCGCTTGGTGATAGACAAGGGCAAAGTAAAAGGAGGGGGGAGTGGAAGGAAGGAAAAGTCAATGATCGACCTGCTCAAACAATTACAGAGCTTGGATCGAACGGCTTTGGCCGTGGTGTCAGATGCCGTGGAGCGGTTGGCAAGGGAGAAGGAAGGGAAGTTGGACGGGAATACAGCGGCATTCCCGTCCAGAATTTCACGGTCAAAGGACAAACCCTGCGCGGCGCGGATGCTCCGGGTTTCCACGGAAATCAAGCACCTTTCCGAAGAACAGATGGAAGGACTGACCCGGGCTTTTCGGCAGTGGAGGGGCAAGGCCGGACGGCCAAATGTTCGGACCTCGCGGGAGCGGGTCTATGGTCTTTTCCTGCTGTTGCGCCACACCGGGGCCAAGCTGGGGGAAATCCTCACCCTGGATGATCGGACGGATATTGATCTGGAATCCGGGATTGTCCGTTTGACAGGTGGGGCGGGAGGTCACGGCGAGGAGGAACACCAGGTTCGTGAAACACGGGAAGTTGCACTCGGAGGAGAGGTTTTGCGGGAGCTGGCCGAAATTATAAGGCACCCGTTGCTGGTCGGCCTGCAAGGTCGTCTTTTTCATCTGGATCAAGGTTATGTCCGGCGCAAGTTCACGGAGCGCGCCCGGGAAATCGGGTTGCCCAGGGAGTTGGCCAACCCCATGGTCCTGCGGCACACCCGGGCCGTGGAGCTTTTGCGGGAGGGCGCGCCCTTGCATGTGGTGCAGCGGATTCTGGGCCATGTCACGCCGATGGTCACGGCGTCCTACGTCAACTACGAGGCGGATGACCTGCGCCGTCTCATCACCTTCTATATGAACAAGGAGCACGGCATGCAAACCAGTGCCAGGAACAAGTTTTTCGGCAACGTCGTAGCGGTAAAAAAAGGGACCATCCTGTCCGAGGTGGTGCTTACGACCACGGGCGGGTTTACCATCGTTTCCGTGATTACCAACGAGTCCCTGGACAAGTTGGGCATTGCGGAAGGTCGGGCCGCGGTGGCCTACGTCAAGGCGCCCTGGGTGATCCTGGTCAAGGACCCGGACAGCCCCCAAACATCTTCCCGCAACAGGCTGCATGGCGAAATCAAGCGCATCAACCAGGGCAATATTTCCGCTGAGATCGTTCTGGAACTGGCGGACGGTACGGAAGTCTGCGCCCTGATCACGGATGAGTCCGTCAAGGCCTTGAAACTGGTCGTGGGCGACAAAATATGGGTTCTGTTCAAGGCCTTCTCGGTGATCTTGGGAACCGAGGATTCCGCAAGCTGAAACCGCGAAGCCGACAAAAATGTAGGCTTTGACCGCTACATAAGTGTATCCCGCAAGGGCGATTTCCTGGCAACAGATTGGAATGTATTCATTATCGATAATGGCACGAATTCTGCCTATACTCCCATTGCCGCCATTCATCGTCATTATGGCCCAACCGCCTACAGGATTAGTCCATGCCTGAAGTTTCGTTCTGGTTCCCTTTGCAACTCACCTTGCACGTGGCTTCCCTGGCTACGCTTTTCGCCTTGGTGTTCGGGGTGCTGCTGGCCTGGGTGATTCACCGCTTCCGATTTCCGGGACGGGACGGCCTGGACGCCGTTCTCACCTTGCCCATGGTTTTGCCGCCCACTGTGCTCGGCTATTATCTCCTCGTCGTCATCGGCAGGAACGGAATGATCGGGCGGTGGCTCGAAGAGAGCTTTGGAATCACCCTGATGTTCACTTGGCAGGGAGCGGTGATCGCCTCGGCGGTGGTGGCCTTTCCGCTGGTGTTCAAGTCGGCCCGGGCTGCCCTGGAGAACGTGGGCCAAAAGTACGAGAACGCGGCCCGCACCCTGGGCTGCGGCGAATGGCAGGTCTTTTTGCGTGTCTCGCTGCCTTTGGCCGTGCGCGGGATCGTGGCCGGAACCATGCTGGCCTTTGCCCGGGCCATGGGCGAGTTCGGGGCAACCCTGATGATCGCCGGGAATCTGCCCGGCCGGACCCAGACCCTGTCCCTGGCCGTATACAGCGCGGTCCAGGCCGGCAACGACAGTCTGGCCAACCAACTGGTCCTGGTTATTTCCGTGGTCTGCGTGGCCATCCTCTGGGCGGCCAACCGACTGGTCAAGCCCAAGTGGTGATGCGGTGATTTGCGGCTTGTGATTCCTGATCAGTGTGACTTCAGTTTGATATCCGTCGCAACCCTAAAAGGAGAAAGTTCGATGAAAAAAATTGGTTCGTTGCTCTTCAGTTGCATTTTGTTCTGCGTGTTGGCCGCGCCTGCCGCGGCCCAGGAACTGGTGGTCTCCGCCGCCGCCTCACTGACCAATGCGTTTAACGACATCAAGGCGGAGTTCGAGCAGATCAATCCAGGCGTTCTGGTAACCCCGAACTACGCTGCCTCTGGAGCGCTCTTCCGCCAGATTGAGCAGGGCGCGCCGGTGGACGTGTTTGCCTCCGCGGACCTGAAATGGATGAACGACATGATTGCCGCCGGTTTTGTCGAAGAAAACGAGTCCGTGCTGTTTGCCCAAAACACCTTGGTCCTGGCCGTATCCACGGCAAGCCGGGTTGCCATAAGCGGGGTCGCGGATCTGACCGGCGAGCAGGTTCGGCGGATCGGCGTGGGAACGCCCGCCACGGTGCCCGTCGGCAACTATTCCAAGATTGCTCTTGAAGGGCTGGGGATGTGGGATGTCTTGCAGCCGAAGATGATTTTCGCCGAGTCCGTGCGCCAGGTTCTGGATTACGTGCAGCGCGGGGAGGTGGATGCCGGACTGATGTATGCCACGGACGCGGCCCAGGGCGGCGAGCGGGTCCAGATCGTGGCCACCCTGCCCCTGCCGGAACCGGTGTCCTATCCCATCGCGCCGCTCAAAAACAGCAAACAGTCGGAGATGGGCCGGAAATTCATTCAATTCATCCTTTCTGATCAGGGCCAGGACATTCTGGCCGGATACGGCTTCAGTCGGCCGGAGTAGCCATGTTCGTGGAGTGCCGCCTTGTCGCCCGGCTTTCCGGAGCCGGGATATCCTTTAACCTGGACGTGGACTTCGCGGCCTCTTTGTCTTCCATTGTCCTGTTCGGTCCGTCCGGATCGGGCAAGAGCCTGACCCTGCTGGCTCTGGCCGGGCTGCTCAAGCCCGACTCCGGACGGATCATCGTCCAGGGAAAGACCTTGTTCGATCACCAACACGGCGTGAACGTTCCAGCCAAACAGCGCCGGGTCGGGTTCGTCTTCCAGGATTACGCCCTGTTCCCGCATCTGACGGTCCGTGAGAATGTGGCATTTGGCCTGAAACGTCCGTTGCTGCCCCTCGGAACGGAACAGCGACACAAGGTGGACGAACTCATGGAACTGGTGGGCATCGCCTCCCTGGCCAGTCGGCGAGCGCATCAGATTTCCGGGGGCCAGCGCCAGCGCACGGCCCTGGCCCGTGCCCTGGCCCCCAATCCGGAACTGCTGCTCCTGGACGAGCCGTTTACGGCCCTGGACCAGCCCTTGCGTGCCAAAATGCGCGAGGAACTGGCCCGAATCCGGGAACGCTTCAACGTGCCCATGGTCATGGTCAGCCACGATCTGGCCGACGTGGATGCCTTTGCCCAGACCCTGGTGGCCTTTGGGCACGGGCGGGTGCTGGAGGTGCTGGATTATCAGGAGCGCCGCTCCGGAGGCGAAAGCGCCAGGGATATTCTGACGCCGCTTTTCGATGCGGCCAATGGCAATAACGTCGCGGGTTGAATGCGGGTCGATGGTAAGTTTGACGAAAGGCACACGTCCCCGATAAGCTGCCTCCATGAGCAAGTTCGACTGGAATGATGAGAAGAACGCCATGCTTGAAAGGAATCGAGGTGTGTGCTTTGAAGATGTTCTGGTTTGCATCCAAAACGGAGATGTGCTGGATGTAATACGACATCCCAATCGTGAACGATACCCCAAACAGAATATCATTGTTCTGAATATAAACGGCTATGTGTGGCTGGTCCCTTATGTCAAGGAGAAGGGGGTCAGGTTTTTGAAGACCATCATTCCAAGTCGCAAAGCTACTCGGGAGTACTTGTCATGAAAGAACATATGCTGGATTTCGACCAGGAAGAACTTCAGATCCTCAATGATTTTGAACGTGGAGAGTTCGAGAGTATCCGCGATTTCCAAAGAGAAAAAAAAGAACTTGAAGGGGCCGCACGGAGTACGTTGCAGAAGGACAAGCGAATCAATATCCGCATCTCGTCACGTGATTTGGAACGGCTCCAAATGCAGGCGGCTCGCGAGGGGGTTCCGTATCAGACCTATATTGCGAGTTCACTGCACAAGCTTGTGTCTGGGCGATTGAAGGAAATTCGGTAAGGCAATTTCTGGAAAGAACCGGTCAAGAATCAAATCCGTCGATCATCCTCCCATGCCTGGTCTTCATCTCCGGTAGTTCACTCTTCCGCCTTGAACCGCCGCAGTTCCCAAGGCAGTTTTTTCTCCGCGCTTTTCAGGGCCTTTTTTTCCAGGTCCGCGTACCAAGCCAGAAACTGTTCCATTATCCCGCGGCCTTCTTCCGTGAGCCGGAAGCCGGATTTGTTGCCGCCCACCTTCTCCACCAGCTTGACCCCCATGATTTCCTCGCTGCTTTTGATCTTGCCCCAGGCCGCCCGGTAGGACATGCGCATTTCCTCGGCGGCCTTGCTCAACGAGCCGTACCGCTGGATGCGCTCCAAAAGCTGCGCCCGTCCCAAGCCGAAGAAATGCCCGTTTTCCAGTTCCAGCCAGACGTGCAGGCGCAAGGTAGGTTGGGGGGCTGAGGGCGGCATGGGATCACTGCTGTTCAGAGGCATGTCCAGCGTCTTCATGGAATCATTGGCGGTTTGTTGGGTGGGCATTTCTGTTTTCGTCTCCATCTATATCCTCGGCTTTTCACATCAGGACAGACCCCTGTACCGTTCCACGAACCGCAGCAGACATTGGGCCTGCTGTTCCATGAACTCCGTCCACCCGGTCAGGGCGTCCAGACCGTCCGCGGTGATCTCGTAGACCCGCTTGGCCGGACCCGCGTCCTCGGTTTGCCAGCTCGAAGTGACAAGACCTTCCTCTTCCAATTGCCGTAAGTGGCGATAGACCATGCCCGGGGGGGCCTTGCCCTGAACGAATCCATACTCCTGAATGGTCGTCAGCAGGTCGTAGCCGTATCTGGCCCGGCCTTCGCGCAAGGCCAGCAGCAACGACGGCTTCATATACCGTTCGGCCTTTCCTTGTCCGCTGCCTTTGTCGGACGAAACTTCAGTCGAGGATTTTCCGGGGGGCATGATGCTCCTTGACAATATATCCTTAGAGGATATATATGGCAAATCGTGTTAGTGGGTGAACACCGAAATAACGTTGAAAAAATCTACAGGAGGGAACAATGGCTGGCAAGATTTTCATCAGGGAACGACGCAAGGTTGAGGCAGGGGAGAAAAAGCCGCGGTTTCGGATCGTGGCCGTGTCCGGCGCGGACGTGAAGTTCAAGGTCGAGCACATCCGCAAACAAGAGGTCGAGGAAATCGCCTCGGCCGTGGGCGCGGAGATTGTTCTGCTCAAGCCGGAAAAAGGCAAGAGCAAAGGAGAAAACGAGGACGAAGAGTAGACCGTTCAAACTTCTCGTTGCTCAAGGCGACTAAACCAAAGCGCCGTTCGGAAAGAGTTCCGAACGGCGCTTTGGTTTTGAGGATCGGTATTTCCTGTCAGGGGCGATATCGTTTTTCAGTCTTTGGTGATGATCGTTCCCACATGTTCCCCAGCCAGGGCCTTGCCGATGTCGCCGGGGTTGTTCAGGGCGTCGATGATCTGGATTTGCTTGATGCACTTGGCCCGTTGGAGCAATGTCAGGATGGGCCGCTCGATGATCAGGTCGTCCAAATCCAGTTCAAGAAGTTCTCCGGCGGATATCTTGTCGAAAAACTTCAGGCCTCCGCGTTTGGCCGCGTCGACCTTTTTGGGGTCGGTCTCGAACAGTCCCTTCTCGTCCTTGAGGAAAATCACGGAGCGGGCTCCGATGTTCTCGGCCAGCAGGAATGCGCCGCAGTCCGTGCGGTGCGGCGGGATGGAGCCGATTTCCGCCGGGTGTTCGAAGAAGCCGTAGGGCGGAATGCCGTAGGTGATGGGCAGGTAGCCCAGCCGGCAGAACATGGTCAATTGTTCCAGGTTGTCGCCGTGGCCGATTTTTACGCCACCGTGCTTGGCCAGCAGGACGGAGATCATTTCCGCGTTCTGCCAGGAGACCTTGTCGCCAAGTTTGGACAGGACGCCGGTGGGCATGCCCAGGTCCACGCCGATGCTGTAGACATGCCGCGCGCGCGTGCCGCCGCCCGTCATCAGCAGGATCTTGTATTCTTCCTTGAGCCGGATCAGCTCGTCCAGGATCGGCAAGATGGCCTTGGCTCCGCGGTCGATGATGCTTTGTCCGCCGATTTTCAGGATGTTGATCTCCGGTTGCATCCGGAAGTACTCCTTGGATTCCGTGCGCCGCAAAAACTCCTTGCTGACCAGGGATTCGCCCATCAGCGGGGTGTTGATGTGCAACCGTCCGACTTCCGAGTCTTCCTTTACGAGTCGTGTCATTTTTCCTCCTGTGTTGTGCGTATTGGTTGGTTTGACGGCCAAACTGACCTGAAATGACGAATTCGCCTGATTCGTCGCGAGTCTATCCTTAACAATATTAAGGTGATAGATACACTCATTCAAGGCGAAAGCCAAGCTGTGAACGGCAGACGTGAACTCCACGCGAGGAGAACGACATGTGGATTTTTTTTCTGATTTTGGGGGCCGCATTGGTCCTTGTACTGTGCGAAACATGGCTCGGAGGGGATGCGGCATTCCATGGCCAGGAGATGGAGCCCGGAGTAAAGCCCGCTTCCGCCGGGCTTTCCGCCTGGGAGGCCGTAGTCAAGGTTTTGCCCATCTTCCTGGGAGGCGTCGGCTTGCCCCTGACGCTTGCTCATCCATCGTCCGGTATATTATGTCTCGCCCTGGCTCTCGGGTTGTTTTTCCTGGGAAGAACATTCTCCAACTGATTCATTCACGTAAAAAATGCACTCCATCCCAGACGAGAGCGTCGCGGCTCGGCGTCCGATAGGCGTTGCTTTTTTCGTTCCGCCTACCGCAAAGGTCCTTGATTCCGTCCAACTGGCGGAGTTGGAGCGGACGTTTCGCGCTTGGGCAACAGACTCTCCGCGGCGGGACGTTCGGGTGTCCAGGCAGCGCATCCTGCTGATATTTCTTTTGATCCGCCATACGGGCGCCAAGCTGAACGAAATATTGGACCTCAAGGCGGGGGACATTGATCTGGAAAATCTAGTCGTCACCGTGGGCGGCGAGGAACGGGAGCGGGCCAGGGCCGTTGAAATCCCCGACGATCTGGCCGAGGAGCTGCGCGCGGCCTTGGAAAAGGGCGGGCATGGCCCGGATGAGGCACTGTTTCGGATCGATCCGGCCCATGTCCGGCGCAAGTTCTACGAGCAGGCCGAGGCGTGCGGATTGCCCCGGGAGTTCGGCAATCCCAGTACGCTGCGCCGGTCGCGCTCCGTGGAACTGCTGCGCGGAAACGTGCCGCTTCCCGTGGTTCAGAGGCTGCTCGGCCATTCCACTCCCAACCTCACCGCCGCGCATCTGGACGTTTCCGAGGAGGACGTCCACCATGCCGCCAGGCAGTACGTGGACCGGGAGAGCCGCCGACGCACCAGCGCCCGGAACATTTTTTTCGGCAAGATCTCGGAAATCGTCACCGGGGACATTCAGTCCGAAGTGACCCTGCTGACGTTGGGCGGGCTGCGCGTCGTCTCGGTCATCACCAACGCCAGCCTACGCCGAATGCGGCTGAGGAAAGGGATGTTCGCGACCGCGGAAATCAAGGCCCCTTGGGTACTCGTCGCCGGTTCGGAGGCGACGGACCAAAGCAGCGCGGAGAACCGCCTGCCGGCCACGGTCATCGACGTCGGCACCGGCCGGATCAACGCCGAAATCCTGCTGCGCCTGGCGGACGGCACGGAAATCTGCTCCATAACGACCGCCGCGAGCAGCCGTCGCCTGAAGCTGCGCTCAGGCGACCAGGCCTGGGTGCTTTTCGGGGCCTATTGCGTGGTTCTCAATCGAGAGTGAGGCCGACTTCAGTCGCGGCGCGGCACCCCTCATTCCTCAACGGACTTGACCCATTGCGGCGTCAAGGGTATTTCCACTCATACTTACACGATAATTCATGAAAACGTGTCTTTCTCCTTTCGATTTGGTTTCAGGAATCATTCCAGGAAACAGGGCCGCGACTGTTCCGGCAGGAGCGCCTGAAAACACCATCGGAGGTCGGAAATGAATGCTGTCGCACCAGAGACCGCATACGCGCCGTTGCGCTTCAACCGCCTGGAGCTGGCCGGCTCCCTGGGGGACTTGGGGACGTTGCTCCCCCTGGCCATCGGCATGATTCTGATCAACGGCCTGAGCCCCATGGGGGTCTTTTTTTCCGTGGGGCTGGTCTATGTCATGACCGGGCTCTATTTCCGGGTGACCTGCCCGGTGGAACCCATGAAGGTCATCTCGGCCTACGCCATCGCCACGGGGGTGACTGCGACGCAGATCCAGGCCTCCTGTCTGATTACCTTTGCTTTCCTGTTGCTGATCGGCGCGACCGGCCTGATCACCGTTCTCAGCCGCCTGATACCGAAAGCCGTGGTGCGCGGGGTCCAGCTTTCCACAGGGCTTTTGCTGGCGTCCCAGGGCGTCAAGCTGATGATCGGTACGAGCCAGTTCCAGCAGCTCCGCCAGGCAGCGGAGCCGTATCTGAGCCTGCAAAGCCTCGGCCCGATTCCCCTTGGCTTGCTCGTCGGCATCGCCCTGGCCGGGCTGACTTTATTCCTGTTGGACAACAAGCGTTTGCCGGCTGCCCTGGTGGTCGTGGGCGCGGGGTTGTTGGTCGGCATTTTTTTGGGGACCGGGGAAGGGCTGGACGCACTACGCCCGGGAATCAACCTCCCTCCGCTGCTGCCTTATGGTTTTCCGTCCGGCGTCGACTTCTCCTTCGCCCTGCTCGTCCTGGTCATTCCCCAGGTGCCCATGACCATCGGCAACGCCGTCATCGCCACCAGCGACCTCTCCCGGCAGTACTTCCCCCAGGAGGGACAGCGGGTCACACCCAAGGGGCTGTGCATCAGCATGGCCTTCGCTAACCTGCTCAGCTTTCTTGTCGGCGGCATGGCCTTGTGTCACGGCGCGGGCGGCCTGGCCTCCCGGTACTGCTTCGGTGCGCGCACCGGCGGTTCCAATTTGATCATTGGAGCCATTTTCCTGGCCTTGGCCGTGCTTCTTGGCAACCACATCCTCTCGGTCCTCTTCCTTTTCCCCATGTCCGCTTTAGGCGTACTCCTGGTGTTCGCCGGTCTCCAGCTCTGTCTGAGCATGCTGGATATTACTGTTCGCAAGGATATGTTCGTGGTTGCGTCCGTGGTTGGCATCACCCTGGCGTCCAACTTGGCCGTGGGGTTCGTGGTCGGCGCGATTTTGGCCTATGTGCTGCGTTCGGATAGGCTGAAGGTGTGACCGGAGGTGCCCCTCGTGCAAACTCTGAAATGTCAAGCGTTGGTCGGCAGACTGCGAAAACCTGACTTCCCGCGACATTGTTCAAAGAGGACAGGGACCGGTCTGCATTGTCGGAGACAATGTGATCCTGCCCATACAAACGTCGCGCTCAAGCCCGGGGAGGGTTTTTATCAAACCCGATCTGATCAGGCTTTCCCCCATTGATGCCGCTCAAGGAGAAATGGCCGAGCAGGGACATGTCGGCGAAATATTGCAGATGACCGTGGAAGGTCCGAACATCATGGTGCTCGTGGATATCGGCGTACTTCTCCGCAGCATCACCAGCAAAGATGAAGCCAGACGCCTCGGCGTCATGGTCGGGGACAAGGTGCGCGTGCTCGTTGATCCGGAAGCTTTGGAGCTGACTGAGTGAGAAAGCGACGATTTTTCCCCCTTCAGTGCGCATGACTAAGGGCCTGCGGGTTTCAGCCTTTCAATCCCGCACGGGAGAAGGCTGGGCCGGGGGGTAATCGCGTTCAAAGATTTCCCACAAGTGAAGCTGGACTGGAAAGGCGTGCAACGCCAGGGTGGCGTCCCAGTTGAAACGCTCCGGGGTCAGGTAGCGTCCCTTGTTCAGGATATAGCGCTCCACCAGGTCCAGGTCCGGAAATAACAACAAGTACTCGGCCACGCCGAACTCCTCGTAAAGCTGTTTCTTGACCACCGTATCCTTGAACGCGGTGGCCTTGAAAACGATTTCAATGACCAGATCCGGCGGCCCCTGGATGGATTTGGGCGTGATCTTGGTTTTGTCACAAACAATGAACAGATCCGGCTGAACCACGGTCCGGTCGTCCAGGACCACGTCCGTGGGGGCGGTGAAGACTTGGCACGAGCCTAAACTCTTCTTGAATTCTCCGATGCCCCAGAGCAGGTTGCGACTGATCATTTGATGCCGCGTTGACGGCGCGGGAGTCATGGCAAAGGCCTCGCCGTGAATGATCTCCCAGCGTTCCTGGTCCGGCCAGGCCAGATAATCCCGGTATGAGAATCCTTCGGGCTTCAAAGCGGGCAATGCCGTCATGGTGCCTCCAGCATGGGGAGCGATCCCAAGAGCCTGAATTGATGATGAGACAAACTTTAAACCTAAGCGCCGGTTTCTTTCTGGTCAAGCAATCGTCCCGAAGTTTGCCATTGACAACTCCATTTCTTCCTGTAAAATGGAGATATGTACACCAGAAATATTGATCCGCCGGAGCGGAAAAGTTTTTTCCTGTTCGGCCCTCGGGGAACGGGCAAATCCACCTGGGTTCGGTCGGTCTTTCCTGGAGCAGTTTACGTCGACCTTCTGGATTCGCGATTGTACACTTCCTTGCTGGCATCCCCGCACCGGCTGGAAGAACTGATCCCGCCCGGCTTCAGTAACTGGGTGGTCGTGGACGAGATTCAGCGGGTGCCGGAATTGCTGAACACGGTCCATAGACTCATTGAAAACCGGGGCCTGCATTTTGTACTGACTGGCTCCAGTGCCCGCAAACTGCGCGGCAGTGGCATCAACCTGCTGGCCGGACGGGCCGTAACCAGAGCCATGCACCCGCTGACCGCCGTGGAACTGGGCTCGGATTTTTCCCTGGACCGTTCCCTGGCGCACGGCCACCTGCCATCAGCCTGCACGGAGGCGGACCCTGCTGACTACCTGGCTGGTTACGTTCACACCTATCTGCGCGAAGAGGTTCAGCAGGAAGGGCTGGTTCGCAATCTCCAAGCCTTCGCCCGCTTCCTGGAAGCAGCCAGCCTGTCCCAAGCAGGCGTCCTGAACATCTCCGAAGTGGCACGGGAATGCGAGGTGAACCGCAAAGTGGTTGAAGAGTATTTCCATATTCTGGAAGATCTTCTGTTGGCCTGGCGTTTGCCGGTGTTCACCAGGAAAGCCCGACGGCGCATGACCGTCCATCCGAAGTTCTTTCTGTTCGACGCCGGAGTCTTCAGGGCGCTTCGACCAAAAGGCCCGCTGGACAGGCCCGAAGAAATCGACGGAGCGGCCCTTGAGACCTTGATTTTCCAAGAACTGCGTGCGGTCAACGACAACCTGCGCCTGGGGTTTGACCTGTATTACTGGCGGACGGCTGAGAAACAGGAAGTGGACTTCGTGCTGTACGGTGAAAAGGGGCTGATCGCCATTGAGGTTAAGCGCACCGCGACCATCAGACCCAGAGAACTCAGCGGCTTGAGGGCGTTTCTCCATGACTACCCCATGGCCAGAGCCTATGTTTTCTACGGCGGACGTGAACGGCGCTACCTGGATAACATCGAGGTCATCCCTCTGGAACAGGCTCTGCCCGGTTTGCCCGAAGTGCTCTGCCCCGTGGCCCCGGGAGTTGGCCAGGAGGTTGGCTGCCCGCCGCGTGCTCGTGGTCACGTTCAAGTCGGCCGTTGAAGACGCATGGCAGACGGACCTTGAATTTCACGTGGGCTTTACGACACTGTCGTGGCCCTGGAGTGAGGGCTGCTCAACAACTCCGGGCGACACGTTTCATGGCCGGGCAGGCGTCTGCCTGCCTGCTTCCTTGCCTGCTCAATCGGCCTGCTCACTTGTCCAGGGACAATCCTTTCGGGAGCCTGGGGAGCGACGGATTTGTCTTGCGGTTAGCGGCGCGGATTTTTACCAGCTCGCCGACAATACTCAGGGCGATTTCCGCCGGGGTTTCGGCGTCGATGTCCAGGCCCACGGGGCAGTGGACACTGGAGAGGTCCGTGTCGGCGAATCCTTGTCGTCGCAGGGCCGTGTAGATGGCGTCGCGCTTGCGGCGGCTGCCGATCATGCCGATGTAGGCGGCGTTGGTGCGCAGGGCCTGGGCCAGGATGTCCATGTCGTGCTTGTGGCCCCTGGTGAGGATCACGACATAGCTGTTTTCGGAGATTCGGCTCGGGTCCAGGGCCATGTTTTCCGGAACGTGGATGGCCTCGGCCCTGGGAAAGCGCTCTGCATTGGCGAACTCGGCTCGGTCGTCGGAGACCTCCACGCGGAAGTCCACGTGGTGCGCCAGGGCCGCTACCTCCTTGGAAACATGGCCCGCGCCGAACAAATGCAGGGTTTCCTTGCCCAGGATCGGCTCGATCACCGCACGGAAGCCGCCCACGGGAAAGAGCGTTGGGCAGCATCCAGAGCGGGCGGCTTCCAGGAGCGACGTCAGCTCCTCTGCGTTGTCCGGGCGTTGGGGGTGGAAGTCGAAACCCGAGGCGGAACGCCGGGCCAGGAGGTGTTCGGTGTGCAGCCCGCCCCCGCCGTCGGCGTCTTCCCGGAGCAGGGTGACCAGGTGCGGTTCCTCGCCGGTTTCCTGAAAGCGGCGCAGGGTTCGCAGCAGGTCGATGGTTGATGGCAGCGGCCGCAGCGGTTCCACCAGCACATCCAGCACACCGCCGCAGATCATGTCCATTTCCGCGGCGTCCTTGCCGGTCAGGGCAAAGCGTCGCAGCCGACCCTGACCGTGGCCAAGTGTTTCCAGCCCGACCCGGATGACCTCGGCCTCCAGGCGTCCTCCGCCAATGGTTCCCAGGATAGCGCCGTCCGGAAGCACGACCATTCGCGTGCCCGGCGTGCGCGGCGCGGAGCCGGACAGGCTGACGATGGTGGCCAAGGCCACGGATTGTCCGGCCTCCAGCAGGAGCAAGATTTCATTTTCCAGTCGGTTCATGGTTCTCCTCATGGTTGACCGCGTTGTTCAAGGCGTAGCAGGGCGCGCTTCATCGGTCCGTGTCGGCGCAGTCGTCGTCCATGGTGAAGGGCAAGGCGGCTCATTGTTCCTTGGATACGGGTGCGGCTGGCTGCTGGGCGTCAAGAATTGGCGCTTGAAGATTGTTTTGCAGTCCATATTGCCCCCTGTACAAGGCAAAAATGCATTCAAATTGCCTCCCGCGCAAGGTAATGTTTCAGCTTTTGTTCAAAACATCCGGAGCCGAAAGGCAAGGAAAGCGTGAAAACGAGGGATGTTGTTGTGATTGCAACTGTCTATAATTCCATGAAAAATCTGGTATGGTCCAAAAAAGTGGGGCATATGCGTATGGAGAGCGAAGCTGTCGGAGGATTCCTGTTGATATTATGCTAATTATAGCATACATGATTCTTTCGGAAGAACTCTCCGCATTGGTATCGAGTTCCCGGCAAAGGTACATAATTGTAGAGGATGCAAACTGCAATAATGTAGAAAATTTTGAAGCTAGAAAAATATTTGCAAGGATTCTAGGTTGTTGTGTTTGGCACGCATGATGCTTCCTCCAAGGCAAAACAACGAGCAGGAGGGATGTCATGGGTATTTTTTTGGGAATTTGTCTCGTGGCCATGGTTTTTGTGGTTTGTGAAAAATTGGTGGGCAATTCCTTGTATGTCTTTTCCGACGGAGTGGATGGGGAAGCTTCGTGCAGCTTGTCCCGAATTCCGGCAGGGGAAGCGGCCACCAAAGGCCTGCCTTTGTTCCTGGCAGGTATCGGTCTGCCACTGACCCTGGCCAGTCCTTTCGGCGGGTTCCTTTGTCTGCTGGTTGCGGCGTTTTTTTGGGGAATAGGCAAGACAACCGGAATCCGAACATGGCCGGACAATGACTGACGGCTCGTTTTTCTTCCCCCTGCAACTCACCCTGCGCGTAGCCTCCCTGGCCACGCTCTTCGCCCTGATCTTCGGGGTATTGTTGGCCTGGGTCATTCATCGGTTTCGTTTTCCCGGTCGGAACATGCTCGATGCCGTGTTGACCCTGCCCATGGTCCTGCCGCCCACGGTGCTGGGGTATTATTTGATCGTGCTGATAGGGCGAAACGGTGTGATCGGCGGTTGGCTGGAGTCGACCTTTGGGATCACCTTGATGTTCACGTGGCAGGGGGCGGTGGTTGCCGCTTCCGTGGTGGCTTTTCCCCTGGTTTTCAAGTCGGCCACAGCCGCGTTGGAGGGGGTTGGGGAAAAGTACGAAAACGCGGCCCGCACCCTGGGTTGCGGCGAATGGCAAATCTTCTTGCGTGTCTTGTTGCCCATGGCCGTGCGCGGGATCGCAGCCGGGACCATGCTGGCATTTGCCCGGGCCATGGGCGAGTTCGGGGCCACCCTGATGGTTGCCGGCAACCTGCCCGGTCGAACCCAGACCATGCCTTTGGCCGTGTACAGCGCCGTGCAGACCGGGAACCAGGACCTAGCCAACATGCTGGTGTTCGTCTTGTCCGCCGCCTGCGTGGTGATTTTATGGATTACGGGCGCTTTGCTCAAACCCAAATGGGAGGAAAGGTAATGAAACGGATTGCCGCCGCTCTGCTGTGTGGTGTCATGGTTCTTGCCTCGGTCGTGCCGGCCGCCGCTCAGGTGGTGATCGTGTCCGCGGCGGCCTCGCTGATGGATGCCTTCAATGTGATCAAGAAAGATTTTGAAAAGGAACACCCTGGAGCTCGATTGGTCTTCAACTTCGGAGCCTCCGGGGCGCTCTACCGGCAGATTGAACAGGGCGCGCCCGTGGACGTGTTCGCCTCCGCGGACATGCGCTGGATGGACGAGGCCGTCCGGATCGGGCGAGTCGAAGCGACGGAATCCAACGTCTTTGCGCGAAATTGGATCGTCCTGGCCGTGCCAAAAAACAATCCCGCCGGGGTCTCGACCTTGAAAGACCTGGAGAACGCTGGTGTTCGTCGGATCGGAGTGGTTACGCCGGACACCAGTCCGGCGGGAAACTACGCCAGGCAGTCGCTGAAGGACCTGGAACTCTGGGAAGTTCTGGAATCCAAGTATATCTTCGCGGAAACCGTGACTCAACTGTTGAGCTATTTGCGGCTCGGCGAGATGGATGCCGGGTTCTTTTTCGCCTCGGACGCAGTCCGGGGGGCGGACAGCGTGGCCGTGGTCATGGAAATGCCCATGAGGGAACCAGCCCTGTATTCCATTGCTCCGCTCTCCGACACCAAACATCCGGACCTGGCCCAAGCCTTCGTGCGTTTCATCCTGTCCGAGAAGGGACAAGCCGTTCTTTCCGGGTATGGATTCAGGAAAGCGGAATAACAATGCTTCTGCGGTGCGACATCACGACAAGCTTCACCGGTGATACGAGCGGCTTTGAACTGGATGCATCGTTCCAGGCATCTGCCGCGTCCATCGTTCTCTTCGGGCCGTCCGGCTCCGGAAAAACGCTGACACTGATGACCCTGGCGGGACTGCTGACCCCCCGGGCCGGGCATGTCTCGGTCCGGGGGGTCACGTTTTATGACTCCCAGGCAAGGGTGAACGTGCCTGCCAGAAAGCGCAACGTCGGCGTCGTGTTCCAGGACTATGCCCTGTTTCCGCATCTGACTGTCCGGGAAAACGTGGCCTTTGGCCTGAAGCGGCCTTTTCGACCGCTCGACACGGAACAGCGGCGCAACGTGGGGGAACTGCTGGAATTGTTCGGCATCGCCGCTCTTGCCGGACAACGTCCCTATCAACTGTCCGGGGGGCAGCGCCAGCGCACGGCTTTGGCCAGGGCCCTGGCTCCAAAACCGCGACTGTTGCTTCTGGATGAGCCGTTCACGGCCCTGGATCAACCCTTGCGGATGATAATGCGCGAGGAACTGGCCCAAATCCAGAAACGGTTCGACGTGCCCATGGTCATGGTCACCCACGATCTGGCCGACGTGGAGGTCTTTGCCCAAACCCTGGTGGCTTTTGGTCACGGGCGGGTGCTGGAGGTGCTGGACTACCAGGAGCGCCGCTCCGGAGGCGAATGCGCCGAGCATATTCTTACGCCGTTGTTTGAAGCGGCCAACGGCAATGGATTCGGAGCAGGGAAAGGAGGCAGGCGTTCGGGGTAAATCAATGCGGTTTCCAGGACGCAACATGAAAGGTTTGGAGGACTGTCGGTATCCGATAATATCTTCCCGAGAGGGAAGAAATCATTGAATTGAGCGATCAGAGCAGCTATTTCATCCCGAGCGGGAAGAACATGCACTTCGCGGAGGATCATCGTCACCATTCCTGGGCCAGGAGGAAAGGCCATGCCGCACCGGATTACCAGCGCCGTGGACCTCGGGCAGATCGCGGCTCAGAAGCGAAAGTTGGACGGACTGACCCAGGCTGATCTGGCCGGGTATTGCGAGGTTGGGCCAAGATTTGTCCGGGAGTTGGAACGAGGCAAGCCCACCGTGCGACTGGACTAGGCCTTACAAGTTCTTGAGGGATTGGGATTGGAACTGGTCGTCAAGGCCAGGGGAGAATAGGTATGTTTGTTGCGCGAATGCAGTGCGACACCGGCCAAGGATGTCATGCTGCTGGCGAGGTGGTGCCTTGCCAACACGCTGCTGGGCAACGCCGACGGCCACGCCAAGACCCTGTCCCTGCTCTACGCCCAGGGCAGGGCCCCACGGTTGGCGCCGTATACTTGCGAGCCAAGAGCGGACTTGACCCCTCTCTCGTAAAATAAGCCAAATGAGGAGAACATATGGCGCTATTTGATCTATGGAAGAATTCGCCGGATCAACTTCGTGACAAGCAAATACACCAGCTTATCGCCTTTTCGGGTGCCGGAAAGCTGAGGGACGGTAGTCCCTGCTCCGATGAACTGAGGGCGTTTCTTTCAATGGTTCCGTCGAGCGCCCTTGCTGCCTATGCCGATCAATGCCTTTCGGATACCTTCACGGATTCAGGGCTTGCTTTGCAAGACGTCGTGAACGAAATTGGGTCTCGGCTTGGCGCTGAGGTTATTCCTGGAAGGTACAGGGGAAAGGCTAAAGAGATCGGCTTTGATGGACTCTGGATATTTCCCAATGGTCAATCCATTGTTGTTGAGGTTAAGACCACAGACGCCTATCGAATTGACCTCAATGTTGTAGCTGGGTACCAACGAGAGCTCGTAGACGCTGGAAGGATCGAAGACGATGCCTCTTCAATTCTTCTCGTGGTTGGCCGCCAGGACACCGGCGACCTTGAAGCTCAAATTCGCGGATCACGCTTCGCATGGGATATTCGCATCATCAGTGTTGATGCGCTCAACCGCTTAGTCGCCACAAAAGAAGAAGTGGAAGATCCCGTCATAATCGATCGGATTCACAGCATCCTCATTCCACGCGAGTTCACGAGGCTCGATGAGATTGCGAACATTCTATTCTCTGCTGCAGAGGACATAAAGCAAGAAGCTTCCCCTGCGGAAGACGCAGAGCAGGAAATAGATGCCGAGCAATCTAAAGAGCCGAAGTTCAAGCCAGTGGCCTTTCACGAAGCTTGTGCCGCTCGTTTGGAAAAATATCTGGGGGAGAGCCTCATCAAAAGGTCCCGAGCAAGCTACCATTCGGTAGACAAGTCTATTCGGGTCAACTGTGCGGTCTCAAAAGAGCATGATCCTGAGAAAAATCCAAACTACTGGTATGCATTTCACCCGCATCAGAGAGATTATCTCAGCGAAGGCGTGAATTCTTTTGTAGTATTCGGGTGCGGGAGCAGCAAACGAGTGCTTGTCATTCCTTTCAACGATTTCATAAAATGGCTGGACGGAACATGGACTACTGAAAAAGAAGACAGGTATTACTGGCATGTGGTCATTGATCGAAATGGCGATAAGTATTCCCTAAGAAGGCGTAAAGGACTCGATTGCATTGACCTCACAATGTACTTATTACCAGCTGAAGTGTAACAAGTAGTTGCAGGTAGTGCTTGACCTAATGCGTACCCGTTCTGCCGCAAGTATACACATCGCGTCAAACGTGCCTTAACCACGGCGTTCGCCAGCGCGATCACCATTTCTAAAAAAAGATGTGGGAGAGAAAATCCTAGAATTATTCCTCATCCCTGCTTTCCGGATGATTTTTCCTGGGAAGAAAATTCACTAACTGGTCCCTGTACGCTCAAAATGCACACCATCCCCGATAAAGACTCCGCGACCCGGCGTTCGCCGGGCGCTTCGTTTTCCGTTCCACCCTCGGCCAAGGTTCTCGACTCCGTCCAACTGGCGGAACTGGAGCGGACGTTTCGCGCCTGGGCAACGGACTCCCCAAGGCGGGATGTTCGATGGTCCAGGCAGCGCATCCTTTTAATCTTTCTTTTGATCCGCCATACAGGTGCCAAGCTGAACGAAATATTGGACCTCAAGGCGGGGGACATTGATCTGGAGAGGCGGGTCGTCACTCTGGCCGGTGAAGACATGGAAAAGGCCAGAACCGTGGAAATCCCCGACGACTTGGCTGAAGAGCTGCGCACGGCCTTAAAAAAGGGTTCGCACGCTCCGGATGAGGCCCTTTTCCGGATTGATCCGGCCCATGTCCGACGCAAGTTCTACGAGCAGGCCGAGGCCTGCGGATTGCCCCGTGAGTTCGGCAATCCCAGTACGCTGCGTCGTTCGCGCTCCGTGGAACTACTGCGCGGTAATCTGCCTCTTCATGTTGTCCAGAGGCTGCTCGGCCATTCCACGCCCAACCTCACCGCCGCGCATCTGGATGTTTCCGAGGAGGACGTCCACCATGCCGCCAGGCAGTACGTGGACCGGGAGAGCCGCCGACGTACCAGCGCCCGGAATATTTTTTTCGGCAAGATCACGGAAATCGTCACCGGAGACATTCAGTCCGAGGTGACGCTGTTGACTCTGGGCGGGCTGAACGTCGTTTCGGTGATCACCAACGCCAGTCTACGTCGAATGCGGCTGAAGGTCGGGATGTTCGTGACCGCGGAAATCAAGGCGCCTTGGGTGCTTCTCGCCGGTCCCGAGGGGGCGGACCAAAGCAGCGCGGAGAACCGCCTGCCGGCCACGGTGGTTGAAATCAGCACCGGCAAGGTCAATACGGAAGTGCTGTTACGCCTCGCGGACGGCACGGAAATCTGCTCCGTGGCGACCACCGCCAGCTGCCGCCGCCTGGGCCTGCATCCAGGAGACCAGGCTTGGGTGCTCTTCGGGGCGTATAGTGTTATCCTCAATCATGAAGCATGCTGAACAGCATGAATCGGGTCCGGGATTATGGCGCTGACGGCCCTTCCGGATGAAGCGGTAGACCCCGTTGGGAATGGTCACGATGTTGCAGGTGGTTGGTGCTGACCGCCGGGGTGACGAAGCCCAGCACGCTCATCTGAAAGGGCAGCAACAGGTTCGCTCCGGATACGCCGCCCATTGGGCAGACGAAGGCCACGGCAAAACCGGCGACAAAAGGTATCCACGGGGCCACTTCGATTCCGGAGACGGGGAAGAGCATGAGGGAAACCTCCTGGCTTGAGGACGCGGATTCAGATATGCCCCCAGACTTTCTTCAGGAGGCTTTCGGCATTGCTCGACCCGGTGATAGACATGAAAAATATTTATTACGTGTCAATTCGCCGCTACACCCGGAAGATCGCCGTGTCAACGGGCAGGGTGCGCGGGATTCAAACAGCGATGCCGAGCGGCCGAGGTTGTCGGTGCAGCGTCATTTATATTGTCCGTTCACCACCACATGCAACCGGATCAGGTGCAGATCGTCGTAACTCACGGCTCCTCCCAGGGCGTCGAATATCGGGCGAAGCCGCTCGGGGCCGTGTTCGGCAAAGGCGTTGAGAGCCTGGTCCAGGGTGTCCGGAGGCAGGGGGATCTGGTCCGCCAGGGTGTCGCCGCGCACGGGGCGGCCGGCCTGGAGGGCTTGCCAGAGGTGGTTGATGATCGTGCCCGGTTTGACCGAGAAGGTCTCGCAGAGTTGGGCGATGGTCCGGCCCTGCTCGTGCAGCGCGAGGACTTCCAGGGTTCGAGCACCCAAGCCTTCGGTTTGCTTGCGGGGGGCGGGGAGCTGGTTCGAGGGGAACTGCTCGGCGATGCCCCGCTCTGCGCAATATTCACGGATAATGGGCAGGAATTCCTCGGCATAGCGGGCCAGTTTGGCCTCGCCGACTCCGTGGACCACGGCCAGGGCGCCGGGGGACTGGGGAAACAGCGCGGCCATTTCCACCAGAGTGCGATCCGAGAAAATCACGTAGGGCGGGACATTGGTCGCCTCGGCCAGGGCCTTGCGCTTGGCGCGCAGCAGCGCGAACAGATCCGGATCATGGTCCCGGTCCGTCGGGCCGGAGGACGGCGCGGCGGCGTGGTCCGGGTCTGGAAGCACGCCCAGGACCTTGCGGCCCCGGAAGACCTCGTAGGCCTCCGGGCCAAGGCGCAGGCCGCCGTGTTCCATGTCCTGGATCAGCAGGCCCTGCTGGATGAGCTGGCGGGCCAGATGCTGCCACTGCTTCTTGGAGTACTCCAGGCCGATGTTGTAGGTGGACAGGGCGTCGTGGCCCCGGCTGAGCACTTTTTCCGAGCGGGAGCCTCGCAGCACGTCGATGATATGGGTCATCCCGAATATTTCCCCGGTGCGCTTGACGCAGGACAGGAACTTTTGGGCGGCCACGGTCACGTCCTCGGGCTCCCGGCGCGGCGTGAGGCAGTTGTCGCACATCCCGCAGTTTTGGTCCGGATAGGATTCATTGAAGTAGTTCAGCAGGGGAATCCGGCGGCAGACGGTGGATTCGGCGTAGCCGAGCATGGCTTCCAACTGCATCCGGGCCGGTTTTTGCTGGGCCGGGTCCATTTTCTTGATAAAGGAGGCCGAGGTCTGCACGTCGCCGTAGGTGAACAGCAGCAGACAGTCCGCCCGCAGTCCGTCCCGTCCGGCTCGGCCCACCTGCTGGTAGTAGCTCTCCAGGTTTTTAGGCAGGTCGTAGTGGACCACGTAGCGGATGTCGGACTTGTTGATGCCCATGCCAAAGGCGATGGTGGCCACCATGATTCGGACGTCGTCGCGGATGAACCGGCGCTGATGACGCATCCGGGTGGGGGCGTCCAGGCCGGCGTGATAGGGCAGGGCATCGTGGCCCCTGGAGCGCAGCATTTCGGACAGCACGTCCACCTGTTTGCGGGTGGCGCAGTAGATGATCCCGGCCTGGTCCGCGCGGGGCTGGACAAAGCTCATGAGTTGGTCCGCGGCCCGGGTTTTGGGCACGATCTCCAGAAAGAGATTGTCCCGGTTGAAGCTGGCCAGGTGCGTCTGGGCGTCGCCAATGTCCAGGGCGGCCTTGATGTCCCGGCGGACCAGCTCGGTGGCCGTGGCCGTGACCGCCAGGCAGACCGCGGCGGGCAGCAGGCGGCGCGCTTCCAGCAACCGGCGGTACTCCGGACGGAAATCATGTCCCCACTCGGAAATGCAGTGGGCCTCGTCAATGGTCAGGCAGTCCACGGCCACGTTTTTCAGGAGTTCCAGAATTCCGGGCAGGAGCAGGGTTTCCGGGGCCGCGTAGAGCAGTTTGACCCGCCCGGCCCGGACATCCGTCAGCACGGCTTGATATTCGTGTCCCGGCAGGGTGCTGTTCAGAAATACGGCGGGCAGGCCCAGTTCCCGGGCCTGCATCACCTGGTCCTCCATCAGGGCGATGAGCGGGGAGACCACCACGGTCAAGCCCGGAAACATCAGGGCCGGAAGCTGGTAGCACAGGGATTTGCCGCTGCCCGTGGGCATGATCGCCAACGTGTCCCGCCGGGCCAGCACGTCGGCAATGACCTCGGCCTGCAACGGCCGAAAGGCGTCGTAGCCAAAGACCTGCTTGAGGATGGTCGCGGGATCGGCGGTAGCGAAGCGGCCCAGATCCAGGATCGGGAGGGGCGGCGAAACGGATTCGGGCCATGCTGCTTCCTCCAGGTCTTGATCCTGGTTTCCCGGCATGTCCGCGTCCGTGGGCGGCGGGGCCTCGTCTTCCGGCGGGGCGAAGCGCTCCGCCGGATCGGCCTCGCCCGTTACGTCCGTCACGCCCGTCACGCTTCCTCCGTCCATCGCGTCCTCATGGCCGGGCTGCTCGCTCAACCCCGAAGCATCCCGCCGGGCCAGCACCGCTTCCTGGGAGATCAACGCGCCGTGTTCGTCGATATGGACCACGGGTACGCCTTCCGCCGCCAGACTCGTCCCGATCAACAGGGCCCGGTGACAGTGCTCCGGCCTGGCCTCGCAACAGAGCAGGGCCGCGCGGGCCTGCTCGGCGAAGGCCTTGTGCAGCCGGTCCAGTCCCCGGCGAAAGGTCGAGGACTGGACCGGGGCGTACATGCCCGGCTCCGGGACGCTTTGTTCGGAGTCATCCGGCAAGCCGCCCAGGTCGTGCCCCATGAACACGTACCGGGGGCCGTCCGTTTTCAGACGTTGTTCCAGGGCCGCCTTGGCGTATTCCGGACGCCGCTTGGAGTACGGTCTGGAGCGAACATCCAGGAGATAGACAATGTCATACTTTCGGAGCAGGTCCAGCAATTCATCGATGGTCCGGGAGCCGTAGCCGATGGTGAAGATGGGAGTCGGATGCATGGGGACGGGGGGCTTCGCGGATCAGTGGGACGTGTCCGAAGAGGATTCTGAGTCTTCCTCCGGAAAAGGCCCCTTGTCGATCAGGCCGTGATTACGCAGGATTTCCAAAAGCATTTCCGGCTCAAAGGGTTTGGTCAGATAGGCGTCGGCCCGTTCCTCGAACTGGGCCTTGAGGATGTTATCATAGTCCGCAAGGCTCGAAACCATCACGGCCTTGGTACGGATGCCGCCCAGGCGCTGTTCTTCCAGGCGACGGATCATGCTCAGGGCTTTATGACCGTCCAGAATCGGCATTTCGATGTCCATCAGGATCAAATCGAAGAGTTTTTTGTCCTCCAGGGACCGAATAAATGCGTTGACGGCCTGTCTTCCGTCGAGCACCTGAACGACTCGGCCGTAGGGTGCCACGATCTCCCGAAGGTGTTCCTGCATGCTTCGGCTGTCCTCTACAATCAGCGTACGCATAGACTGTCCTTATTTTTAGATGGTGGCGCGGACTAATTCGGTTACGAGTTGGTGCGGCGTTTCTTTGAGACTTTCGCCGAAGGCCCGGAGGATCGCTGCCGCGAGTCTTTTTTTTGATCAATACCCGTCGATTCTCCGGAGGAGGCTAGCTTCGGTTTGTCGGAAACGTCCGCCTTGGGCATGGTTCCTTGCTTCGGTTTTGGCTTGTCTGTTCCAGACTTTGCCTTACCAGCGGTCGAAGGCAACTCGGCCACCACTGCATGGCTTTTGGGGTCGCGCCAGGACGGTTCAGAAAGACGGACGGGGACGAGATCACCGGAGCGCGTGCCCGGTGCGCCAGGTGCCGAGAGGATCAACAGCTTGCCCTGGGCCGCGCAGCCGTAGCGCCCGATCATTTGCCCGCGTTCCCGGGTCGGAACGGAAAACTCCGCGCTGATGATTCTGGCCAATCCCTTCCCGGCGTCCGGGGGATTGGGGGCAGGGGCTTCGCGATACGGGGCTTCGAGGTTCGGGGCGACGTTCAACTCTTTCCGTCCGGGATCGGCCAAATCGGGTCCGACCAAATACGCGTAGCTCAGACTCACATCCCGCTTGGCCAAGTCGGCTTCCCGAGACAATTCCGTCAGCCAGGGCGGACAGCCGCGGGCGGACAGGGTGAAATGGCACCAGGATGTCTCCCGGTATTCGAGCATCGGACAGGCCTGGTGATGGGTGCAGGGGCCGAGCACGTGCCAACCCTCGGCCACGGCGCTTTCTCGGACCAGGCTGACCAGCTTCCCGCCGAGGCGGTTTCCGGGTTCCACGAACAGGCACCGGCCGCCGTGGCGCTGATGGGCGGCCACGGTCCGGAAAAAATCCGCGACTTGTTCACCGAGAGGGTCCCGTCGATGCCAGGGCAGTTCGTTCAGGAAATTGGCCGCGGTGAGCAGGTCGGCCCGGGGCAGGTCCTTGAGGCCCACGTGCCACGGGGCGTGAATGAGATGAATTTTCCACCGGCTCTGGCCCTGGCCGAGAGTGCTTTTCAGGCTGTTCACCAGGCCGTGGTAAAGCTTCCGGCCTTCGCGCATCGGCTTGGGCGTGGCGTCCAGACAGTGAAAATGCAGCTCTCTGGTCAGCAGGTCCGGTCTGGCCAGGGCCAGGGCCTGGACCACGGTCAGCGGTCCGGAGCCCAGATCCACGATGGTCGCGCCTTCGGGCAAATCCAGGTCCAACCCGCCCAATAGCCGGGTCAGGCGCAACAGGTTCCAGGGCAGGAAATACCACAGATACGCCCCCAGGGCGGCTGGAGCGTGCAGGTAGTCCCGCCCGAGAAATTCCGCGCGGTCCTCGATGAGAAACGAGGACAGCTCCTGAATGTTGTCCGGCAGTCTGCGCCGATGGGCGGCCTTCATCGGCATGACCTCCCGCAGCAGGTCGGCGTAGTCAGTCAGGGCCCGCTGGGCAGCGACGGAAAGATCGGGAAACGGCGCGCCAGAGAAGCCGGGGGTGCCGGCGGGGCGCGATGGGGTGTCAGACATGGCGAAAGACCAACCTTTGCGTGTAGTGTGAAAAGAAGTCCGGTTCCTGGCCGATGTTCAGGGTCGTGATCATCGGCGCTATTCTCTCGATCCAGTCCCTGGCCTCGGGGCTGTTTATCAGCAGGGCGGCCCCGGTCAGAGAGCTGTTGCCCACGGGGTGGATTCGACGTCGGTAGCCGGGCGGGACGAAACCCAGTTCCTCCAAGGCGGAAAGATCCGCATGCTCCCCCAGGGCCCCGGCCAGATACACGGCCCGCAACGCCTCCGGTTGAATGCCTCCCTCGGCCAGCAGCCGCGAAAAGGCAAGGTTGAAGGCCGCTTTGACCTTGAGCATTTCCTCCACGTCGCGTCCGGTCAGATACACGTCCGGGCCGAGCAAAAAGCGCCGTTCACCGTCCCGGTCCGCCAAGCCCAACCCCACCTGTCGAGCCAGCGGACTGTCCCCGGGCGCGAATCCCCCGGTGCGGTCCAGGAGTCCCAGGCGTAACAACCCGGCCAGCAGGGCCAGGTAGCCGGTCCCGGAAATCCGTTGCCTATTGGGCTTCGGGAGGGGGACGTTCACGTGTTCCGTGTTCCCTGTGCCCGAGTCTTCAAGGGGCCGAGGCTGCAGCCCAAACGGCGTCACGGCCACGTCCACCCAGACCCCGGGCAGGGCCGCGGATCCACAGGACATGCCGATGCCCTCCAAAGCCGGCCCCATGGGCACGCTGGCCGCCAGGTACCGCTCAGGCCCGAGGGCCAGAATGAATTCGCCGTTGGTTCCCAGGTCCGCCAGAAGGAAAGGGTAGGCCGGGGGAGAAGCGGCGGTGAAATGCAGGGCCGTCAGTCCGGCGCTGAGGTCGCCGCCGATGAACGGGGCTGGTTGCGGCGGGATGTAGGTTCGTCCGTCGTCTACATATGCTTCCTGGGGAGTTTCCTGAAAAGGCAGCCTGGTCCAGAATCCCCCTGGATGGGGGCGTTGATATGGGGCCACGGCCAGCCCCCGTAGTGGCCATTCCAGCAACAGGGCGGTCATCACCGTGTTTCCGGCCACGCAGATCCGGTCCACCGGAGCGGGCAGGGCCATGGTCAGTTCTCGCAGTCGTCGCGACACCACATCTCGGAGCATCCGGGCGTTGTCCGGAGCGGCCAGGGCGAATCCCAGCCGGGACATCACCTCGCTGCCCGCGGCCAACTGCGGATTGAGTTCCCGCCCCTGGACCAGGACGCCTTTGTCGTCCAGGAGTTGCCAATGCAAACTGGTGGTCCCCAGGTCCACGGCCAGGGCCAATGACCCGCTGACGGATCGAGCCAAGGCGATTCCGTTCGATTCGAAAGCACCGGCGGATTCGGCGGCAATTCCGGGAAACGCGAACGGTAGGCGGACCTTCAGTCCGCCTACGGCGTGGCGGCGGCAAGCCAGTCGCCCGCCCTGCTCCAGGACCTCCGGGGACAAGGTCGCCCGCTCGTCCGTCGACGGCTCGGAATCGCCGACCACATACACCAGGCAATGGCCGCACCGCCCCAGACCGCTGCAAAACGGCTTCGTGGGCCAAAGGCCTTCCAGAAACAGAGCTTGGGCCAGGGTCTGTTCCGGAGTGGTCCGGACCAGTCGGGTGCGCCGGAGAGCGTCCTCGACGACAAGCACTTCGGACGCGCCGGATTCGCTCGCCACCGGACTACTTCTGCTCCTGCTTGGCCATGGTCCCTTTCTCGTTGCATTTGGGACACTTTTGGGGCTTGCATCGGCCTTCCTTCTTTTCACCGCACTTGGAACAAATGAATTCCGCCATGGTGGTTCTCCTTGCTGTCGGGGTTGTTGTGGGGAGCAGTAGAAAAAAAGCCAGGGCGAACCGATGTGGTCGCTCTGGCTGCCCAGGGCGGGCACGTAGGCCCGCCCCTACTCCAGTTCGAACGTGACCGGCAGCTCCTGGAAGTACTGGCGCACATGGCTTTCCAGGGAACTGCGATCCATGGTCACGATCCGCCAATTGGCCTGATACCGGCCTGACTGGACCGAGACGCCCAGCAGGTCAATGGTGTCCATGGAGACGTCCAGGCCCCTAAGATGCCGGTCAAAGGCCTGGATATCCCCGGCGGAACGCCATCCCAGGGTGACCAGGGTCACCGCGTCCTCGAAGCCTCCGCGAACCCGGTCCAATCGGAAGTAATTGCCCCACAGGGCGGCCCAGATTCCCGGCAGGTCGCGTCCCGCCGTGGTCCAGACCATGCCCTCATAATCCAGTACGCCTTGCCACCCGCCTTCACTCATTAGCGCCAGACGCAGAATCAGGGAGTCCGAGCCGTCGTCGCGCATGCCGGAGAGCTGCTCCAAGGTTCGGACCACTTCCAGTTGCTCCGGCGCCAGGCCCTGGGGATCGAGTCGGTAGCCGATCTGGTAGTCCCGTGTGTAATATGTGCCCAAAGCCCGCAGGAAATCACGCAACGCCTCCCGATTGACTCGGACATTCAGGTGCAGGACCGCGCCCCATTCCGTGGGCAGGTATTCGTTTTCTTCCCAACCCAGGACGTATTCCTCGGCCCGTGACTCCAAAATCCGCTCCAACGCGGCCCTTCGTCCGTCGCTCAGTTCTCCCCGTAACAGAACTTCCGCCTCCTGAGCCACCCCTTGAGCCAGGGCCTGGCGCAGGGCGGAAGGGCGGGGCTCCGAAACCCCGGCTTCATCGGCTTCCACGAAAATGCGCACGTCTTGCCCGGCCAGTAAGAACGTGGGCAGGCTGGAAATTAGAACGGCCATCAGTGTGGATATGAACCATGTTGTTGGGATGCTGCTTCGCAAGACTTCGTCTCCTCTCTTCATGTGGATCGATATATGTTCGGATCAGCCCGAAGTCCGGACCCAACTTGCGGACCCGCGGCAATGGCTTCCACGAGGCGGACGACCGCGGTCTGGTCCCCGGCCGAGACCCAGTGGACCTCGGGGATGCTGTTGAACCAGGTTTCCTGGCGCTTGGCGTAAGCCCTGGTCCGGAACAGCCACAGGTCCTTGGCTTTTTCAAGGCTGATCTCTCCGCGCAGGTGGGCCAGCAGTTCGCGGCAGCCGATGCCGGAAAAGCCCGGGGCTTCAGGGTTCGGACAACCTTCCCAGGCTCTCTGGATTTCCTGGATCGCCCTCAGCTCCAGCATCACGTCAATGCGGCGGGCCAGGCGGTCATGCAGTTCCGGCCGGGGCAGGCGCAGGCCGATGATGAACAGCTTCAGGCCCTGGGCGGAGCGACCATGGAGATGCCACCAGGACAAGGGACGCCCGGAGGCCTGGAAGACTTCCAGAGCCCGGCAGATTCGCTGCCGGTCCCGAGGGTGAATCCGGATCGCGTAGTCCGGGTCCACGTCGTTCAACCGGGTGTGCAGGGCTTCGGAGCCGCGGGCCGCGCACTCCTGGAGCACCGCTTCGCGCACCTGGGCGGGCACGTCCGGAATATCCGCCAATCCACCGGCCAGGGCGCGCAGATACAACCCCGTGCCTCCTACCAGAACGGGCATGCGGCCGTTCGCCCGACCATTCTCCTGGTCATCCTCCCGGCAGGACGCCACCGCTTTCCGGGCCGTGTCCATGAACCTGCCTGCGGATATGGTTTCATCCATGGCCAGGAACCCGTAGAGCAGATGCGGGCATTGGGCTTGCTCCACAGCGTCCGGTTGGGCGGTGATGATCGGCACGTCCCGGTAGACTTGGCGCGAATCCGCATTGATCACGGTCACTGGAAAACGCCGGGCCAATGTCAGGACCGCGGACGTCTTGCCGGTCCCGGTGGCCCCCACCAGGCAGACTATGGGAGTAGTCTGGCCGTCTGGAGATTGACTGCCTGAAACCTGGGCTTTTGGCTGTGGGGCTTGGGCCAAGGGGTGTTCCCGTTCAGTCCTTGCTCGTCCCATACTTTTGATACAGGCGGTGCAGCACGGGTTCCGGCACCAGACCCTGGACGTCTCCGTGCAGCTTGGCCGCTTCCTTGATGATCGTGGAGCTGATGTACAACCATTTATAGTCTGTCATCAAAAACATGGTCTGCAAGCCGCGGTTCAGGCGGCGATTCATCAAGGCCATCTGGAATTCGTATTCAAAGTCCGAAGTCGCCCGCAACCCGCGCAGAATTACGCTGCCGCCGCGATCTCGGACATAATCCACCAGCAACCCCTCGAACCCTTCGGCGATGACTCGCGGCTCTGGCGCGAAGACTTCCCTGATCATTTCCAGGCGCTCTTCCAAGGAGAACAGCGGGGTCTTGGGCGTGTCCCAGGCCACGGCCACGATGATCTGGTCAAAGACCTCCAACCCGCGCCGAATCAGGCTGACATGGCCGTTAGTCAGGGGGTCAAAGGTGCCGGGGTAGACAGCGATGCGTTTTTTACAGAAATTTTTGTCCATTTTGGGTTCCAGTTCACGGTTCAGGAGGCGGATGAAGGCGGTTGCGTCGTCCAGATGCAGATGCGGGTTTGACCGTACGTGCGGTCCGTTTCCAGTTCAAGTTCGGGAAGGGTCAGGGCGGCGGGGGGCCAGGCTTCTTCAACCTCCGCGCAGATCAGGGCGTCCGGGGCGATCCAGCCGTGTTTGCTCGCCAGGGTCAGGGCCGGGGCCAGGAGGTCGCGGCCATATGGTGGATCAAAAAATAAGACCTCGTATCCCCTCTGCCTGGGAGGTCCAGTCAAGGTGCGCAAGGCGTCTCCGGCCAGAATCCGGACGCGTTGTCCGGGACGCTCGAAGGCCGGGGCTTGGTCCCGCAGCAGACGCAGAGCCTTGGGATCGCTTTCCAGAAAACATACTTCAAGGGCTCCTCGGCTCAACGCCTCCCAGCCCAGGCTTCCGCTACCGGCGAACACGTCCAGCACTCGGGCCGAGCCCCAGTGCACGCCACGCGAGGCAAGCATGGAAAACAAGGCCTCGCGGACCTTGCCCATGGCCGGACGATAGCCTTCGCCCTCTGTCGTCTTGATCCGGCGGCCTTTCCAGTGTCCGGCGATGATTCTGACCACGCTTCGCCTCCGTCTTGCCTTTGCATATTCGTCAGGATACTGTCTCTGGTACAGCCTGTTTATCGGCGTTGCATGAACGACATGCCTTCCTACCCACTCCAAGAGACCGAATCAAGCCGACTCGCTCGGAGGCTTCAGGGCGGTCATCCCCTGAATACCCCGACCATGCTTTTTGACCATGAAGTTCACCTCCCTCGAAGACCTCTCCGCGCTGAAGAAGAAGTTCCCCAAGAAGGAGCGCATAAAGCGCATCGTTCCCAAGCCTCGACCAAAAGAAGAACCGGAGGCCCCGCCCAATGACGACGCGGATCTGTTCGTCCGTGCCATGTCCGAAGTCACGCCCATCTCCGGCGGGACCAAGGGGCGGGAAGTGCCAGGTGAATCTGGACTTTTGCGAGCCGTGGGCACCGACCGCAAGCAAGACCAGGCTGAGAACGACGACCTTTGGGTGACGGATTATCTGCGCAATTTGGTGCAAGGAACGGTGGAGTTCGAGCTTTCGTATTCCGAGGAATACATGCACGGGTATATCCAGGACCTGGACAAAAAGGTGCTGGGCAAGCTCAAGGCGGGGCAGTTCAGCGTGGAAGCCCACTTGGACATGCACGGGTTGAACGCGCTGCAGGCCAGGGACGCCGCCCTCGACTTCCTGCGCGGCCAGTATTACCTGGGTCGACGCTGCGTGTTGCTGATTCCCGGACGCGGCAAGAACTCGCCCGGAGGGCTGGCGTTGATCCGCGAGGAATTGCCCCTCTGGCTGACCCGCGACCCGCTGCGCCGGGTCGTCCTGGCCTTCTGCACGGCCCTGCCCCAACACGGCGGAACCGGGGCGCTTTACGTCTTGCTGCGCAAGCGCAAAAAAACTGGCGGCAAGGTTCGGTGGGACCTACCGGCTTCAGCTTCCTGAGCAAAGCTGGCGATTAACTCACTCGAAGCTAATGTTGATCTGAACCATCCCATTATCCGAATGCAGGAGATTTTTTTTCTCGGCCTGGCCGGTGCATTGGGCGCCATGGCGCGGTATTGGCTCTCCTCAGCCGCGTATGGGCTCCTGGGCCGCGAGTATCCCTGGGGTACCACCACGGTGAACGTCCTGGGGAGCTTCCTCTTCGGGCTGGTCTGGGCACTGACCCACGAGGTCGGGGCCATCTCGCCGCAAGCCCGAGTGTTCATCCTGGTCGGTTTTCTGGGATCGTTCACCACCTTTTCCACGTACATCTTCGAAACCCACCTGCTGTTTCAGGAAGGAAAACGCCTGAAACCGATCCTGAACCTGATCGTCCAAAATCTGATCAGCCTCGCGGCCCTCTATTGCGGCTATCTACTGGGCCGATTACCGTAGCCCGCGAGCATTCTTCCCGCCGTCTTCATCTGCTGTTTGAGGGTGCTCCAGAATTCCTCGCCTTTTTGCGCCTCCAGGCAGCGCAGAAACCGCGCCTTTTCGCTTTGTTCCTGAAGTTCCAGAATCACAGCGGCCAGGGTGTCCTCCACGTTGTAGAGACGCCCCTGGGCCAGGCAGACCGGGATGGTCCGGTCCTCGGGCACGTTCAGATCCCGGGCCACGGCTTGTACCGCCGCGGCGATGGCCACGGCCTTGGGGGTTGGAGCGGCGTTCAGATCGTAGGGCGGTTGCCATTCCTTGATCGGCCGGAGCTGGTCGATGTGCGTGAGCGCGACCACCAGGGGCGGGAAGCGGCGGGATGGACGTTCGGCGTACCAGGACCTGATTCGGTCCAGTTGCTCACGCTCGGTTTGGCGGTCGGCCCGGTTTGCCGCTGTGACCCAAAGGATCAGGTCCGCGTCCAGCACGGCCCGGCGCAGGGCCTTGGGGGGCAGAAGATCGGTGTCGCATCCGGGAGCGTCCAGGATCAGGGCCACATCTTGTCCCTCCCGTTCCAGGCGGTAGGCTTTCAGGGCTTGGGTGGTCCCGGGGAGTGCGTCGGTGACGATGCGCAGCCTGCCGAACAGGGCGTTGATCAGGCTGGATTTGCCCGCGTTGGCCCGGCCCAGGACCAGGATGCGCAGGGGTTCGGCGGTGGAGGGTTCGCCTTGTTTCCCGGTGTCGTCGAGGTCGGCCGCGTCGCTTCTGGTGGCCGCGGTGGGACGGGCCGTCGGGTCTTCGTCGATCAGCAGCAGTTTCCCGCTGTAGAGTTCAATGGCGTAGTACCCGACCTTGCGTACGTATTCGCGCAGCAGCCAGGCCTTGACGTTGTCCAGGCCGTATCCGGCGATGCTGTTTCCCAGGTTGCGCCGCACTTCATGAAACAGGGCCGAATAGGGCGACAGCACGGCCCGGCCCAGGCGGTAGAGGGTTTCGTACTGCTGGGCGGTTTCCCGCCAGCGATTGATCCGGGCCAGCAGGCCCATGGTCAGCTTGTGGCTGAAGGGGATGGTCCGGGTGATTTCCTGGCGCAGATCCCGGGAGGCCCGTTCGATGATCAGCAGGGCGTGAGGGATGGTCAGCTCCAGGAGCGGCTTGTCCGCTTCGGGATGATAATGGCGGGCCACCACCTCCAGGGCGTCCCGGCCCAGCAGGGCGATGCGCTGCACGTCCGCTGATGCCCAGTCCTTGGGCGAAGTCCGCCTGGCCAGCTCCTCCACCTTGGCCCAGCAGGCCTCGTCTTGGCGGGACCAGTGGGGGTCTGGTTTGGTGGTGTGGGGTTCGGGTTCTTCTGGTTGTTCGGCTTGATCCGTCTTGGATCGGGAACGTTCGATCCAGGCCGCCAGCAGGTGCAGTCCGTAGCCGGAAACGGCGCAGATCCCCAGCGCGGCCAGCCAGATGGATCGATGGTCGGACAGCCAGATCCAGGCCAGGCCGAGGACCGGCAGGGTCAGCAGGGGCAGGGCCGCCAGGAGGACGGCCAGGAGCCGCAACAGACCGAAGCCGCGCAGCAGGGCGGCCCTGCTGATCATGATCCGCCCTTTTGCCCAAAGGTCTTGATCAGATCCCGGCCCCGGCTCAATGCCTCGTCAAAGACTCGCCGGACATCCTCGGCCCGTACGGGCCGCCCCTGGGCCGCGTGGTCCAGGTAAAGCCGGGCAGCCTTGCCCAGGGCGAAGGTCAGGGCCGCGCCGGTGGCCGCGCCATAGGCGGCCCCTCCGGTCTGACCAAGAACCGGAATCAGCTTGATCACGCTGCGCCCGGCCATGCGCAGCCCGTATCCGGCGGCGATGCCCGGGCCGAGCAGGGCCGAGAATTCGGCCACGCGCCGCTTGTCCCAGCGCACCCCGGCCAACTCGCCAAGCTTGTGCAGCATTTTCACCTGCAAGGCGGGCAGGGCCGCCAGATCCACCAGGGGCACGGCCCCCAGGGCCGCCGAGGCCATGGCGTAGCCGACGATCTGCTGATGGGCGGCGCGTGAAAAGGGGGAGGACTGGCCAGACTCATCTTGAAGCCGTTCTTTCAGGCTGTCTGAAGCCCGCTGGATCGCGGCCCAAAGTGCGTCCAGACCGTAATCCGCGGGACGGATGTCGTCCCCGGGCAGGGTCAGGTCCACCGGAACCCAGATGGTCGGCCCGCTTCCGGCCAGAGAGCCGAGATGGTCGCGCTGGAAGAGCAGGGCTCTGGCCAGATCCGGGGGAACGCGCGTCTCCCAGCCGGGTTTATCGAATGGATAGGGCAGGACGTGCTCGAAGCCCGGGGAATAGACTTCGTGCAGGCAGGTCTGGGCCACGATCACCGGCCAGTCCGGTCGACGGCGGCGCACGGCCCGCAAGACGTCGAACACCGCGCCTTGCAGCCCGTCCGAAGCCTTGATCACGACAATGACCAACTGGGCCTGGGATTCGCAAAACGCCAGATCCTCGGCTGGGTCGTAGTCCACCTCCCCCAGCCCCTGGGTGTCCAGGAAGCGGACCACCGGCGCATCGGTCGGGTGGTCGTAGAACCGGGCGGTCTTGGTGCAGCTCTGAAAACCGTTGCCGATCTCGGCGTGCGGGCTGCCGGTCAGGGAGCGGATGATGGATGTCTTCCCGGATTGGGTCTTGCCCAGCAGCCAGACCACCGGCGGAGGCTGGGCCGCCCTGGCCCGGCGCAGGGCCTCGTCCAGCACGGCGTCGTTCGGGGCGCTTGCGGGGTTCTTTTCAGCGGCGGCCCCTTGGATCGTTCGGCGTAGGCCGGTCAGCAGGTTGGAGAGCATCGAAAGCTTGTTCAGCTCTTTCATCAGCCGTCCACGCCGCAGCGCACGCCCACGTCCGGGCTGTACAGGTTCTCGGCCATCCAGTCGGTGCGCCGGGCCACGGCCCGCACAAAGCCGATGTATGCGCCCCGGTCAACGGCCAGGGCTTCGGCATCCGATGGAAAAAGGGCCTTGCCGGAAGCCTCCACGGCCCGCTCGAAATCATGCCAGTGCAGCCACCCGTCCGGGAGCGTATCCACGAGCAGGTCGGTCACGCCCCGGTTGAGGCTCCAGTGCTCGCGCCACCAGTCCGAGGTCTTGAAACTCCAGCACTCGTCCTCCCAGAAGACCTTGCCGTTGGATTGCGGTTGGGCCAGGTGCTCCGGAACTTCGGAGAAGCCTTGGGTCAGGCCGGGAACGACCATGCCGATTTGGCCTCCGGGCTTCAGGAAGCGGGTCAGGTAGCCCAGGTAGAGCACATCCGTGCCGAAATACTGGTAGGCGTCCACGGACACGATCACGTCGAAGAAGGACTCGGGAAAGGGCAGGGCGTGGGCCTCGGCCCGCAAGGGATACACCAGGGCACCTACACCGGCCGCGTCGGCCCGGACGCGGTTGAAATCCGGCGAGATCCATAAATCCGCGGCCCAGACCTGCACGCCGAACTCCCGGGCCATGAAGATGCTGGTCATGGCCCGCCCGCACCCCAAATCGAGCACGCGCAGTCCCGGCCGCAACGCCAAGCCCTCGGCCAGCCATTCCATCAGCCAGACGGCGTTGGGCCCCATCTGGTTGTCCAGCATCCAGTCCGGGTCGTACTTCGCGGACAGAGGGAATTCAGTCTTGATCAGCGGATTGGTCATGAGTGCTTCCTGTTTTTCAACTTTTTTGCCCAACGAAAATCGTCATCGGATACGCGCCGTCGTTGAGCAGATACTTGTCGTAGACTCCGTCGAGAACCTCTTGACGCATGGCGAGCCCGGCCTCCTGGAATATCTGGTCCCAGGTCGCCTGGGGGAAGAGGCCGAGGACGTGATGGTCCGTGTGGATGGTCAGGTCGCCGCCGCGGCGGATCAGATAGAAGAGCGCGGCCTCGTAGGTGTCGGGGCGGTATGGATTGACGTAGTTGTTTTCCAGCAGCGTGACGTGGACGCCGTCCTTTTCGCCGGTATAGGCGAAATTGTTGTCCTGAAAGGTCTCCGCCGGCTTACCGACCACAAGCAGCACCCCGTCCGGATGGAGGTGCTCCACCGCGGTGCGCACGGCCTGGCGCAACTCGTCCGGAGTGGTCATGTAGTCGATGCAGTCCGGAATGACCACCGCGTCGAATCGTCGATTTAACCGCACGAAGCGCATGTCGTCTTCCAAATATTCGACCTCTGGATGTCTGGCCCGGGCCATGTCCAACATGCCCGGACTCAGATCCACGCCGGTGATCGCGAAATGCCGCTTGAACTCCCGATCATGCCCGCCCGCCCCGCAGCCCAGATGCAGCAGGGTCCGCGGCTCGCGACCCAGGCCCGATGTCGCGGCCCGCTGCATCAACTCAACATAAACAGCGGCTTCCCGCTCATAATCTTCCGGCTCGGCCAACCAATCATCGACCCAGGCCAGGTCGTTGTAGGCAATCCAGGGGGATGTCATTGTCTATTTACTCCGCCCTTCACCTCCCTGCGTCGGGCGTGCAGGATCGGCTCAGTGTAGCCGCTCGGTTGTTCGCGGCCCAGGAGGATCAGGTCTCGGGCGGCCTGGAAGGCGATGCTTTGGTCGTGGTTTGGTCCCATGGGCTGGTAGAGCGGGTCGGAAGCGTTTTGGCGGTCCACGACGTCGGCCATGCGGCGGAGTACGGTCAGGACCTGGTCCTGGGTGCAGATGCCGTGGCGCAGCCAGTTGGCCATGTGCTGACTGGAGATGCGCAGGGTGGCCCGGTCTTCCATCAGGCCCACGTCCGAGATGTCCGGCACCTTGGAGCAGCCCACGCCCTGGTTCACCCAGCGGACCACGTAGCCCAGGATGGACTGGGCGTTGTTGGCCAGTTCCTCTTCGATTTCCTCGGGGCTGGGGCGCTTGTCGCCCAGCAGGGGCAGTCGGAGCAGGTCGTCCAGGATAGCCCGGGGCTTGCCCATGAGTTCGCGCTGCCGGGCGAAGACGTCCACCTGGTGGTAGTGCATGGCGTGCAGAGTGGCGGCGGTGGGGGAGGGGACCCAGGCGCAGTTGGCGCCGGACAAGGGGTGGCCGACCTTGGCCCCGACCATTTCCTTCATCTTGTCCGGCTTGGCCCACATGCCCTTGCCGATCTGAGCCTTGCCGCTCAGGCCCGCGGCCAGTCCCACGTCCACGTTCCAGTCCTCGTAGGCGGTCATCCAAGGCTCGGAGCGCATGTCGTTCTTGCGGACCATGGGCCCGGCTTCCATGCTGGTGTGGATTTCATCCCCGGTGCGGTCCAGGAATCCGGTGTTGATGAAGATGACCCGTTCCCGGGCGGCCCGGATGCACTCCTTGAGGTTCAGGGTGGTCCGCCGTTCCTCGTCCATGATTCCGATCTTCAGGGCGTTGCGGTCAAGCCCCAGTGCGTCCTCGATGGCGGCGAACAGATCCCTTGTGAACGAGACCTCCTCGGGGCCGTGCTGTTTGGGTTTGACGATGTACACGCTGCCGCGGCGGCTATTACGGTACGGATTGCCGTCGGAAGCTCGGAGATCATGAAGGGATACCAGGGCCATGGTCAGGCCGTCCAGGATGCCCTCTGGAATTTCCCGGCCCTGGTCGTCCAGGACGATGTCCGTGGTCATCAGCAGGCCCACGTTGCGGACCAGCATCAGGCTGCGTCCGGGCAGGCGGAGTTCGGTTCCGTCGGGGGCCGTGAAGCTCCGGTCTTCATGCATCCGGCGTTCCACGAAACGACCGCCCTTGGAAAATTTGGCGGTCAGGTCGCCCTTGAGCAGGCCCAGCAGATTGCGAAAGGCCCCGGTCTTGTCCTCGGCGTCCACCACGGCCACGGAGTCCTCGAAATCCAGAATGGTTGTCAGGGCCGCTTCCAGGACCACGTCGCAGACCCCGGCCTTGTTTTTCCGTCCGATGTGGTGGGTGCGGTCGATGCGCAGTTTGAGATGCAGGCCGTGGTTGCGCAGGATGACGGATTTTGGTTCGTCGTCCTGTTTCAAGGGGCCGAAAAAGCCGACGAACTGTTCCGGGCGGGCCAGACCCTGCCTGGAGCCATCCTCCAGGAGGGCGACCAGTGTCCGTTTTTCCGGCGTGGATGGACTCGGGGCGACCATGTAGCGGACCACGTCGACGTGGCGGCCGGCGGCCAACGGAGCGGCCCGGTCCATAAACGCGGCGGCCTCGGCCATGACCCTGGCCCCGCGTACCGGATTGTAGGCGTCCCTTTTTTCCGCCCCCCGGTCCTCGTCGACCACGTCCGTGCCGTACAGGGCGTCATATAGGCTGCCCCAACGGGCGTTGACCGCGTTGACCGCGTACCGGGCGTTGGTCACCGGGACCACGAGCTGCGGACCGGCCACGGCGGCGATTTCCGGGTCCACGTTTTCGGTGGTGATCTGGAAATCCGAGCCTTCAGATGCACTCTCGGGCGTCAGATAACCGATGTCCAGGAGAAACTGCTTGTAGGCCGCGGCGTCGTGGGGTTGTCCGGCCCGGTCGCGGTGCCATTGGTCGATGGCCGCTTGCAGTTCGTCGCGCTTTCGCAGCAGCGCGGCGTTGCGCGGGCCGAACTCCCGGACGATCTCCTCCAGGGCGCTCCAGAAGCGCTCCGGCTCCACTCCGGTCCCGGGCGCGGCCTTCTGAACGATGAAGTCGTAAAACGGTTTGGCGATCCGCAACGTTCCAGCCTGAATATAATTCATGATCGTCCTCCCTTGATAAGATATCTTGGTTTGCGCGGCGGACGCGGCGTCAATGATTTGCTCCGTGAGACGAACGGTCAATAATCCCTTTTCCAGAACAATCCCAGCCCGCTGCCCTTGGGGCCGATGGTGCTTTCCAGGTTGATCCGGGGGCTGAGTTCCACGTCCACGGATGCCGTTTCCTGGCCGGTTCTCAAGTCGCTGTCCAGGCGCAGGTAGACGCGATCGTGGATGTATTTTCCGGCGCGCAGGCCCATGTCGCCGTTCTGACCGGAAATCAGGTCCAGGTCGTCGAGCTGGAGCAGGTCGCGGGCAGTGCCCATCAGGTTCAGACCGGAGCCGTGGCCGGCCAGTTCCCGGGCCGCCAGGGCCAGTTGGGCGGCCTGGGTTGGGGAGATACGGGACAGGGACCGGCCGAAGAGCATCTGGGACAGGATTTCATCCTGGGGCAGGGGCGGATCTGAGGTCAATGTCGGGGGCGGAATGTCCGGAGGGACTCCACTGATGCGCACGGTGAAGGTTTTCTCGCCATCCGGGTCGCGCCGGGTCTGGGAGGCCGCCAGGTTGATGAACGGCAACGGCGGCTGACCGCCGGTGAACTGGATCACGCTTTCCGGGTCCACGGTGAATCGTCTGCCCACCAGATCAAGGCGTCCGCGCTGAGGCCTGATCTCCCCGTGGATCACGGGTTCGGCAGCGGTACCGGTGATCCGCAGGTTGCCGCCCCATTCCGAATCCAGACCCCGACCGCGCACGAAGACCCGGGCCGGGAACCGCACTTCCAGGTCCAAGGCGAGGGGCGGGGCGGGGGTGGATGGAGCTAGAGGTTCCGCTGAAGCGGCATGGTGCTTGTTGGTCTCCACCACCGGCAGATCCACTACCTGGGGGCCGCCCACGTCTTTGAGGAAAATTTCCACCCGGTCCAGGACCATTTCGCCCTTGACCTTCTGAGCCGCGGTGGAGCCGGAGATGTCCAACTCGACTTTGGCCAGCCTGGCCTGGACCATGGGGCTGTCCAGGATGTTCATGTTGTTCATTTTGACTGAAAACTGAAAGGAGAAGCTATGCCCAGGGTCGAGACCGGCCCCTCCCGTGACATGCAGACGACCCTGGCCGCTGTCCGTGGCGGTGAGTGAAGTCAGCTCGAACCGTTCGTCCGTGACCTGGCCCTCGGCCTCGATATCCTGGAGCAGGACGCCCTGGAGAAGATGCTGGTAAGCTCCCCGGCGTATATGGATGCTCCCCTTGGGTTGTGGAGAGTCCAGGGTTCCGCCGAGCTGGAAATCCAACTCAAGCGTTCCGGCCAGCAACTGGCTGTCCGTGAGCACGATTTCCCCTAGCCAGCCCAGGTCCAAATCGCCTTGCACGGATGCGCTCACCGGGGCGTCGGGGGGCAGGACCACGCTCGGGGGGGCAAGGCCGAGGGTCATCGGCGTTCGTCCCTGAGCCTGGAGTAAGGGGGTGGTCGATTCGGTTTCACGTAGGACGGCCATCAGTGCGACGGTTGTCCCGTCCAGGGCCGCGTCGGCTTGGATATCCAGGGCCGGAACGTTCTCCAGGCCGCTGCGCACGGGTTGCAGGTTCTCGCCAAGCACGGTCAGGTCGCCGCGCAGGGCCGAGGTGGGGCCGTGGAGCACGACCCCGGCGGTGACCGTGCCCAGGATCTCCGGGGTGAACAGCGACAGGGGCAGGCTTTCGATTCCCAGACGCAGATCGGCGTCCTCCGGCCCAACTCGAGCGTCGGCGCGGAGGGTGGCCTGGCCGAATTCCAGATGCAGGGGCGAGATGGCCTGTTCTTCGGCTCCCAGGGTGATGCTTACGGGCGCGGTCAGCAGCAATGATTGTTCGGCCCAATTACCGGAGAGATTACGTAGTTCCACGGAGTGACTTCCGTCCTGGGCTGTGTAGGCGGTCTCAAGTTGGAGCGTGAAGGGGTGCAGAGCGTTTCCCCGGGCCGCGGCGTTCAGTACCAGGTTCGTGAGTGATCCGATGATGGTCGCGTCCAAAGAATTGACGCTGGTTTCTCCGGCTTGAAAATCTTTGGCCGCCACGTCCAGGTTCAACCTCAGCCCGTCTTGGGCGCTCAAGGCGTCCTGGATACTGCCGGTCAGGCTCAGGCTGGCCAGGGTGCCGAAGTCCGCCTGGAACTGGTTCAGGGTCGCGTCGATCCGGCCGTTCTGGACGTGCCGGATCTGCTCGTCGGCACCGCTGTCCGGTTGAAGTTGCACATCCAGGTCCAGAGCGCCGTGCATGGTCTGACCGGCAAGGGCGCTCAGGTGGGCGATGTCCTGGATGCGGCCCTGGAGGCGGGCCGTGACTAGCTGACTGTCCAGGTCCACGACGCCTTGTCCGTGCAGCGCGCCTTCGGGCACGATCAGTTCCAGTTCCGAAAGGCGCAGGAGGTCTTGGTCCAGGGCAAAGGCCGTTTCCAGGAAGAGCGGAGCCTGCATGGGGGACGCGGTCAGGGACAGCTCCCCGCGCGGAGCCTGGGGCAGGGAACGGATGGTCGCGAGCAGTTGGAGCGGAAAGGCGTCCAGGTCGGCGACTTGTAAATCGTCGCTTCGCAGGTCGAGATCCAGGGTCAGATTTTGGCTGACGTCCCCCCGGGCCTGGACGTCCAACACGGCCGCTCCGGCCAAGCCGATATCAGGCGTTGGCGAGGCCAGGGTCAGGTCCGGAAGGGCCAGGGTGGCCTGGGCGTTCAGCTCGCCGCTGGCCAGGGTGAACTCTGCCGTCGCGTTCAGGTCCAGGCCGGGTGATTGCAAGCGCAGGGTCTGGGCCTGAATGCTTCCCGGTCCGGCCGTTGCGGCATCCTCGGGCGGCAAGAGTCGAACATGGGCAAGCAGCCTGGGGGCTGAACCCAACAGGTGGGGCAGCGGATCGGGCAGGCCAGAGAGGCGGGCCAGTCCCGCGTCCACATTCACATCCAGATCCATGGGCTGGACCGTGCCGCGAGCCGTGATGCGCAGATCGGCATCGCCGCCGACCTCTTCCAGACCATGCGGGGCCAGCCAGGGCTGGATCGGGCTGGGGCGCAGCTCCAGGCTGGCGTCCAGTCGGCTGGTGTCCAGGCCGAATTCGGCCAGGGCGTGGATGTCCACGCCCTGGCCGAGCAGGTTCAGGGACGCAACGTTCAGGACGTTGTCCGTCAGGTGATAGGCCGCGTCGAAGCTCGCTGTCACTTCCGGGGGCAGGGCCGTGTCCGGAACGTGCAGCCCCTGGGCTTCCAGGACGCCCACGACGGAGATGATCAGGTCGGTCGGCCTCGTCGTCTCCTTTGGCTCGCCTGTCTCGCCCGTCTCGTTTGTCGCGCTGAACCGGAACGCGGCGTCCAGGTCCAGTCCGCCGACCCGGACCGGGTCCGCGAAAACATCGGTCAGGTGCAGGGCGAGTTGGATGTCCGGACCGGTCAGGGGGCCGGAAATGTCGCTTTGGAGGCGGACGCGCGGCCCCAATTCCACTCCGGTCAGCTCGGCCAGGGGGGCCGTATCCAGCACGTCCAGGCGCACCTCGCCGGTCAGTGTGGATTGGCCCAGATCCACGTCAGCGTGCACGTTCAGGTCCAGCAGGGCGTTGCGCAGCGCGAGTCCGGCCAGATGCACGACGTCGGGGTTGGGCATGGAGGCCTGGATTTTGAACGTCGTGGGAGGCAGCAAGGCCTGGGCGGGCTCGGGAAGCAGGGAAGGGGCGATGCGCAACTCCCCGGTCCAGGTCAGGCTGGGATGATCCGGCCAGGCCAGGCCCAGATCGCTGCGTAGGGAAACCAGATCTCCGGCCTGGACCGAAAATGCGCCGTCCCAGGCCAGGGGCGGCCCGTCGCCGTCCAGGACAACTTCCAGGGGCGTGGCCGGGGGCAGGCCGAGCAGGGGAGCCAGAGCGCCGTTCGGGTCGGAGAAGGTCAGACGCAGATCCAGAAGGTCGGTCTCCGGCGCGAACCCGGCCCGCAGACTGAGCAGGCTGGCCTCTCCAGCCGGACCAGCCAGGGAGTCCAGGCCGAGGTTCACCCTTGCATGGTGTTCCCCGGCGTCCAGATCCCCGGTCAGGCGCAGGACGATCCGCTCACCGGCCACGGCTTCGGCCAGGATGATCCGGCGGATGTCCAGATTGTCCAGGGCCACCCGGGGAAAAGCCGCGGGCGGTTCAAAATCCAGGAGCGTCTCCCAGGATTCCGGCCTGGCGGGCTCAAGGTCCGGCTTGGGATCGTCATCGGCGGGAACACGCATTAGCTCGACCCGGTCCACGCTCAGCTCCTGAATCCGGATGCGAGCCGCAAGCATATCCCGGCCGGACCAACGCAGGACGACGTCGTCAATCTCCAACCATACTCCCTCGTCATCGGCAAGGCGCAGTTCAGCAAGCCGAAGGTCGAAGGGAAACCGACCGTGCAGTCCGGACAACGCGACCCGCTGCCCGCCCACGTCGGCCAGGCTGGAATTGAGGAGGGTTTCCAGGCGTTGGAGGCCGAAGTCGGTGCGGAGCAGGATGACGATCATCAGAACAAACGTGATCAACAGTCCCGCCGGGGCGAGGAGCAGATAGAGCCACCACCGGCGTGCGCTCTTTTTTTCGGGATGCCGCGTTGAAGAGGCGTTCGGCTCGGTCATGCGTCTTTTTCGTCCTTGGCTTGGTGCTTAATACGCCTGCCCAATGCTCACATAGACCTGGAACACGTCGTCCTTGTCCCGGCGGTTCAGCGGGAAGGCCACGTCCAGGCGGATGGGGCCGAAGTCCAGGTGGTACCTGAGCCCCAGCCCCGCGCCCCAGAGGAAATCGTCCTGGAATCGCAGCTCCGTTTCGCTGAACACCTGTCCGCCATCCAGAAAGGCCACCAAGCCGATGTTGTTCTCCAGGCGCAGCCGCAGTTCCGTACTCACTTCCACCATGCTCTTGCCCCCCACGACCTTGCCGTCCACCTCCGGCCCGATGGACTGATAGGCGTAGCCGCGGACCGAGCCGCCGCCTCCGGCGTAGAAGCGCTGGTCCGGGGGCAGGTTCATGCTGGCTTCGCCGGTGATCGACCCCAGGGCGCCCCGTCCGGCCAGGACCAGGCGATCCTCGGCCAGGATGGGCAGGAAGGCGCTGAGGGAGCCGGAAAGCTTGAAGAAGGTCGTGTTCCATTCCAGCGTGTCCAGGAACGGTTCGGCCCGAAGCTGAATCCGCCAGCCCCTGGCCGGGTTGAGCACGCTGTCGCGCTTGTCCCAGGTCAGCTCGCCCGGGGTGGAGATCAGGCCGTAGGTCTCGGTTTCCCCAAGCTGGGTGACTTCCGAGTACCGGAAGTTCGCCCCAAGGCCCACGGTCCAGAAGCGGTCAAGTCGGCGGTTGATCATGGCTCCGGCCGTGGCTTCCTTTTTTTCCAGAGCGTCGGTTGTTTCCTGGCCGATATTGCCCTGAATGGACAGCGACTGAGACGGGTCGGGAAACTCCGGGATCTGGAAGGCGCCTTCGAGCATTTGCCTTTTTTCGGCCAGATGGAGCCGGGTGCGGAGCTGTTCGCCGCTGCCGAGGATGTTGCGGTGTTCCCATTCCAGGGCCGTGCCGATTCCCGTATCCGTCTCGTAGCCCACGCCGGCCTTGACGGTCCGGGGGACGCGCTCCACCACGGAGATGGTCACGGGCAGTTCGTTGTTCCCAAATTTGGTGTTCCCAAGTTTGTCCTTAGATGCGGGTATCGAGCCGGGATGGGAGACGTCCACCATGGTGAATAGGTCGGTCTGCATCAGGGTGGCGCGCAGCCTGTTCAGTTGGGAAGACCGGAACGGCTGGCTTTCAGACCAGGGAATTTTGTCCAGGATGTAGCGCGGCGAGACCCGCTCCTCGCCTTCCACGGTCACCGGGCCGAAGCGGGCCGATGGGCCGGGGTTGAACGTATAGGTGGCGACTAGGGTTCGAGACTCGTGGTCCACCCGGGCTTCCCGGAGCGCCACCCAGGGAAAGGGGTGGCCGTTTTCGCGCAGGAATTCGCGGAACATGTCCGTGCCCCGGCGGATTTCGGGCGCCCTTGCCCGGTTGCCCAAAGCAAGCCCCGCGGAGGCCGGGTCGGGATTAGGGAAGGCGAACCCGTCCTCGGAATCCGGACCGTCGAAATGCACGGCCTGAAGTAAATAGGCTGGCCCGGGCTGGACCTGGAAAACGATCCTGGGCGGGGTGGCTTGGTGGTCAACGCGTGCCTCGACCCGGCCGTCATAGTAGCCTTCGGAACGCAGGGCGCGAAGCAGATTAGGGATGTCGGCCCGGGCGCGGCGGTCGAACATCTGCTCCGTGGCCGGTATACGCTCGCGCAGGGCGTGTGACTCGGACACCGAGCGCAGGATGTCCCGGAGGGCGGGGTCCAGTTCGCCTTCGAAGACCACTTGATACGCATCCGTGCCGAACAACGTCTGGTGCAGGGCGTCCGGGACAAGATCCCGCAGGTTGTCGAACTGGGCCTGGGCCGGGCTGGTCGTGACGACCAGGCCGGCCAGGACCAGGGCGAAAACGAGGAATCGCGACAGTCGGCGACTACGACCGAGCGGTGCGCAGGGCCTCAAAGCCATCTCCCTGGTGCACGGTGAGTTGCGTGAAAGGGATGATCCAGCCATGTTCGTTGCAGACCCGAACGCAGGACTGCTGGATGATCCGGCCCACGGCCCAGTAGGAGCCGGCCGCCTTGCCGTTCATCATCACATAGATCAGGTAGTCCAGGGAAGAGGTCCCGGCTTCCTTGAAGTCCACCAGCACGGATTCGAGGCCGTCGGTGAATGAGGCCCTCAGGGCGTCCGTCACCGCGGTTTCGAAGATGGCCGGCACTTCCTCCAGGCAGATGGCCTGGTGCTGGTAGTCGATGCCGAAGGTTACGGCGAAGCCGAAGCCGTTGCGGGTCAGATTCCGCGGTGAAGCCCCGAGGAAGGAGCCCGTGGAAAAGGTGCGCACGGACCCGACGTGCTTGATCTGGACCACCTCCGGCGTCTGGAGCAGCACCTGGCCGTAGGTGCCGTCGGAAAGCATCACGTAGTCGTCCTTGCGCGTCGGGAACCAGGGTTCCTCCGGGTCGTCCGGGCGGGATATCTGGCTGGCCAGATCGCCCAGGGGCACACGCAGCACGCCGCCTTGCAGTTCCGGATTGTACAAGGTCGAGTACATGTTCAGGTTTTTGACCTCCCAGGGGATTCCGTTCAGGAAAATTCGCTCCCCTTCCCGGACCGGACCCATGTCCAGCAGCATTCGGACCTCGGTCATGAACTTGGGCAGGTAGGTCCTGGACCCCACGGCAACCAGGACGAGAATGATCATGGCCAAGCCCAGAAGCAGCCAGTCTCCGGAAACGTAGAGCACCAGGAGCAGGGCGCACAGGGCGAGGATGACGGAAATCGCCTGATAGCCCACGGTGAACAGTTTGGCGTGGGGCTTGCGTTTCAGGACGACCGCATCGTCCTCTTTGCGGCGGACGACCTTGGGCAGGGTCTGGAGCAGGAACCAGACCCCGGCGGTGACCACGACCGCCATGATCAGGATCAGGCCGCGGCCTTGGACAAAGGATAGCATGCCCTGGTGGAGCATGTCCCAGAAGGTTCTTTGCTCCTCTCGCAGTTCCTGGAGCTGGAGCTGTTGCAGATTGATTTCCAGCTCCAGGTCCGACTTACGTTGCAGCCAGGATTTTTCCAAGGCCTGCAGACGAGTGGCCAGCTCTTCGTCCTGAACTCCGGCGATGACGTTGGCGATGTTGGCCAGTGCTCGGTTGACCACGTTCAATCTAGCCTGATCCTGGGCTATTTCGCGGTTGATCCGTTCGATGTTGCGCGGCGTTTCCGTGAACTGCTTGAGTTGGTCGAGAAAAGGCTCAATGACCTCGAAAAGTTGTTGTTGCCAGTCAAAGGGTTGTTCCGGTTGGTCGCGGAAGATGGAACTGTCCACGCCGCCGGTGGCCACGGACTCGAAGGTGGTCCTGGAGGCCTGGATCAAGCGCTCCAGCTCTTCGATTTCCGCTTCCATCTCGGCGCGTTCCGAGGCGGTCTGGGCTTCGGCCATGTGGCGGCGCAGATCGTCCAAATGTTGGCGGCGATCCTGGATGGACTGGGCGATATTGGCCAGTTGGGATCGAACGGCGTCCAGCCGCTCTTCCAGATTCTGAGTCGAGCCCGGAGAGGGCATCGCTGGAAGGCCGGGCGTTGGAGCGGGGTCTTGCTGGGCGAACGGAACGGAGGGTGATGCGCAAACCAGTGTCAGGGCGAAAAGCAGGGTCAGAGCCGGGGCGAAGATCAGGGCCAAGTATGGCCGTGGACGCGGAAAAAATGTGGGGAAGGCGGGCATGAATCTCTCCAAAGCATGTTCACAGGAGCGGCCTGAAGCCGTCCCGGCATTATTTTTGGTTATCTAAAAAACTCGTAAGCGTTTGTTGGCATTTGGGGCGCCGATTGCACGGCGTCCGCTACGGCGAAGAACTTGAACATGGTCATGGAAGGGAGTAGGTAGGCCGAGCGATCAGGACGGTTAACCCAGTAATTAATATCTTTATTACCTAGCCCATCAAGACATTTCTTGCAACCACCTCCATCTTTTCCCCCCGAGGCGGGGGGTCGCATATGCAAAAGACGACGTATTTTTTGATTTCATTCTGCCGACTGGTTCTGCTGGTCCTGCTGACTCTGGTCGGCGTTGCATTGCTCTTTGGCTGTTCCTCCTCGTCCGGGGAAGAACCTCAGGAGGCTTCAGTCCCGCGCCGGGTGAACGTGGTGATTCAGGAGATCGTGCCGCAAGAAATCCGGGACGTGGTGCTGCTCCCCGGTTCGGCGGAGCCCTGGTTGAGCGTGGATCTTGCCGCGGAGACCGCCGGCAGGGTGGAAAAGCTTTCCGTGCGCGAGGGCGACCATGTGCGGGTCGGGCAGGTCATCGCCCAGATTGACGTCACGGCTCTGGGCGCGGGCATGGCCAGGGCGCGGTCGGCCTTCGAGCTGTTCGAGGACCAGTTGCGACGACGGGAACGGCTGTTCCTGGAGCAGATCATCCACGAAGAAGAGCTGGACCAGATCCGCAGCGAGAAGGTCCAGGCCCGGGAGGCGCTTCGACAGGCTGAAATCGAGTACGACCGAGGCCTGCTCAGGGCACCAAGTCCTGGCCGGGTTAACACGAAGTTGGTCGAGGTCGGCGAATTCGTGGACCGCGGCCAAGTGGTCATCGAGTTGGTGAACATTGATAAGATCAAGGTCCAGGTCCAGGTTCCGGAGATGGACGTCCGCTTTCTGGAGGTGGGCCAGCCCGTGCTGGTGATGGTGGACGCCTTTCAGGGCCAGGAGTTTCAAGGCGTCATTGACTTCATTGCCTTCCGGGGCGACCCGGCCACCAAGACTTTCCGCACGCAGGTGGTCATGGACAACCCGGAGGGCAAAATCCGTCCGGGGATGATCGCCCGCGTCCTTTTTCTGCGCCGGACTATCCCCGACGCCCTGGCCATCCCTCTGCCTTCCCTGATCGACCGGGGCGGAGAACGCCTCGTCTACGTGGAAGAAGACGGTCTGGCCCGGGCCCGGCAGGTGGAAATCGGGGTCATCGAACGCGACCGCATCCAAATCATCAACGGCCTGCACCCCGGCGACCGCCTGATCGTGGCCGGGCACCGCGAAGTGGATGAGGGAACGGCGGTGGTGGTGCGATGATCGTCAACACATGGGCCTTGCGCCGCCAGGCCACGGTCCTGACTTTGCTGGTGTTCCTGGTGATCATCGGCGTGTATTCCTATCTGACTTTGCCGCGGGAAGCCTTCCCGGATATCACCATCCCGTACGTGTTCGTGACCACGACCTATGAAGGCGTGGCCCCGGAGGACATGGAGACGCTGATCACCATGCCCATTGAGCGCAAGCTCAAGGGGCTGGCCGGGGTGGAGGAGATTCGGGCCAGTTCGGCCGAGGGGTTGTCCACGGTGGCGGTGAAGTTCATCCCTTCGGTGGACATCGACGACGCCTTGCAGAAGGTTCGGGTCAAGGTGGACCAGGCCAAGGCGGATCTGCCCTCGGACCTGGAGGACGACCCGGTGGTGGAGGAGGTCAACTTCTCGGACATCCCGGTGATCAGGGTGGTTCTTTCCGGGCCGTACTCCTTGGCCCGGCTGAAGACCTGGGCCGAGGACCTCAAGGACGAGATCGAGACCATCCCCGGGGTGCTCAACGTTCTGGAGAGCGGCGGGCTGGAGCGGGAAATCCGGGTGGAGTTCGACCTGGACCGCATCCGGGCCTACAACGTGCCCTTTTCCAGCATGATCCAGGCCGTGACCCAGAGTAACGTGAACATGCCCGGCGGGAGCATGGACATCGGCGAAACCCGTTACCTGGTGCGGGTGCCCGAGGACTTCAAGCATCCCTCGGAGATCTTTTCCATCGTGGCTTTTGTCCGTGACGGACGCCCCGTGTATCTGCGCGACGTGGCCCGGATCGAGGACACCCATAAAGATCCCCTGACCCGCAGTCGGATCAACGGTAGGCCCAGCGTGACCCTTTCGGTGCAAAAGCGCAGCGGGGAGAACATCGTCCGGATCTGCGACGAGGTCCGGGCCATGGTGGACAGGCTCCGTCCGGATCTGCCGCCGGATCTGGTTTTGGACATCACCTCGGACATGTCCGAGGATGTTCGGTTCATGGTCTCCGAGCTGGAAAACAACATTCTTTCCGGCTTGATTCTGGTGCTCGGCGTGATCGTGCTGTTCATCGGCGGGCGCTCGGCCGTGTTCGTGGCTCTGGCCATTCCCTACTCCATGTTCATCGGCTTCGCCCTGCTTTCCGGATTCGGGATCACCCTGAACATGGTGGTGCTTTTTTCCCTGATTTTGGCTCTGGGCATGCTCGTGGACAACGGCATCGTCGTGGTGGAGAACATCTACCGTCACATGCAGCAGGGCCGGCCCCGGGAGGTCGCGGCCCGGATCGGCACGGACCAGGTGGCCTGGCCGGTGATTACGGCCACCCTGACCACCCTGTCCGCGTTCATCCCGCTGCTGTTCTGGCCCGGGATCGTGGGCGAGTTCATGATGTTCCTGCCCAAGACCCTGATCATGGTCCTCTCGGCTTCCCTGTTCGTGGCCCTGGTGGTCAATCCGGTGCTTTCGGCCCGGTACCAGGTCGTCAAAACGCCCAAGCCGCGACAAAGCGAGGATGCGAAAAAAACCGACCAGGAAGAGGTCCGCGAGCCCTGGATCAAGCGGCTCTATCTTGGTCTTTTGACTTGGTCGCTGCGCCATCGGCTGGTGGTTCTGGGAACCGCCGTGTTGATGCTGGTCGCGGCAATGGTCGGTTTCGGAACCTGGGGCAAGGGGGTGGAGTTCTTTCCGGAGACCGACCCAAATCGGGCCTACGTGCATATCCGCGCTCCTGAAGGCACCAGCCTGGACGCCTCGGACCGGCTGGTGGCTCAGGTGGAAGACATCGTCATGGAATACCCGGACATCAAGTTCGTGATCGGGAACATCGGCTCCGCCGGAGGCGATCCGTTCGCCGCGGGCGGGCCGGGAACGCATTTGAGCCGGGTGGCCCTGGACTTCGTGGACTTTCACGACCGCTCTCAGTCCTCCACCAAGACCCTGGACGAAATTCGCGAACGTCTTTTGACGACCATTGCCGGAGCCGAGATCCAGGTGGAAAAGGAAGAGGGCGGTCCGCCCACGGGGCCTCCGGTGAACATGGAGATTTCCGGACGGGACATCCGGATTCTTGGCGAACTGGCGGCCCAGGTTCGACGAGCCATTCGGGACGTGCCCGGGCTGGTGGACCTGAAGGACAACTTCGTCCAGGGCAAGCCGGAGATCCGGATCAATATCGACAAGGAAAAAGCGGCCCTGTTGGGCCTGGACGCCTACACCATCGCCTACACGATCAAGGCCGCCATCGGCGGAGTGCGGGTGGGGGTCTTACGCGACGACCGGGATGAGTACGACATCACGGCTCGGTTGCCCGAAGAAGCCAGGGATTCCCTGGAATCCTTGAAGCGATTGACGGTTTCCGGGCCTTTGGGAGAGCCTATTCCCTTGACCAGCGTGGCCGAGGTGGAACTGGGCAGCGGTGTGGGGGACATCATGCGCCTGAACCAGCGCCGGGTGGTCACGGTTTCAGCTTCGGTTTCCGGGAGGCTGGCCAACGACGTCCTGGGGGACATCCAGCGGCTTCTGGCCGGTTTTGAATGGCCCCGGGGGTATTCCTACCAGTTCACCGGCGAGCAGGAGGAGCAGGCCAAGGCCCAGGACTTCCTGAGCAAGGCATTTATCGCGGTGATCTTCCTGATTTTCCTGATCCTGATCACCCAGTTCAATTCCATCATCCCCGGGTTGATCATTCTGGCTTCGGTGCTCTTCTCCCTGATCGGCGTGTTTTTCGGGTTGCTGGTCACGGGTACGGCCTTCGGGATCATCATGACAGGGATCGGCGTGATCAGCCTGGCCGGGGTGGTGGTGAACAACGCCATCGTGCTCATCGACTACTACATGCAGCTTTTGGGGCGGGGCATGGAACGCACCGAAGCCCTGGTCCGGGCCGGGATGGTCCGGTTCCGGCCGGTGATGCTCACGGCCGTCACCACCATCCTCGGCCTGATGCCCATGGCCACCGGAGTCAGCTTCGACTTCAAGACCCTGAGCTGGAGCATCGGCGGCGAATCGGCCCAATGGTGGGGCCCTATGGCCGTGGCCGTGGTCTTCGGCCTAGCCGCGGCCACTTTGTTGACGTTGATCGTGGTGCCCGTGCTTTGTTCCCTTTCTAAAAGCCTGCCGGGAACGGCCCGGGGGCTGTATGGGGGGAGGGATGAGGGATGAAGGTTGAAGGGAGACAATAGCTCCCGCTTTTTTCCTTGCACCGTGAAAAACGAGAGGGTATGGCTGGCCAAATCCGTGCTTTGAATTGACGACAGACGAAACAGAGGTCGCCACCATGCCCGCCTATCATATTCCCTTGCCCGGTTCTCTCCGTCTGCGCCTGCTGGGCATCTCCATCCTGCTTGCTCTTCCTCTTCTGCTTTCGTCAGTTGCGACGGCCACGCAACCCATTCGTTTCGCCCCTTTGCCCATGGAAAGCCGGGAGGTGATCGTCAGGGCATTCAACCCTTTGGTGGCCTACCTGGAGAAACAGCTTCAGGACCCCGTAGAGATGGTCTATTTTGACGATCGCCAGGAAATCCTGACGGCCTTTGAGCAGGACGAACTGGACTTGGTCTTTCTGGGTCCGTTGCCCTATGTCGCCCTGCGCCAGCGGATGCCCGAGGTGGAGCCGCTGGTTTTTTTTATGGAACCCGCTGGTGATGCCCGGTATCGTTGTGCCCTGATTACCTTTTTTGGCGACGACATCGTCCTGTCGGAACTCCGCGGCCAGCCCTTCGGCCTGACTTCGCGTCTGTCCACGTGTGGCTATCTGGGTGCTGAGGCCATGGTCCGCGATCATGCCGATCTGTCTTTGAAGGACATCGCGTACCGTTACCTGGGCACCCATGAAGCCGTGATTTTCGCCGTGGTCCGCGGCGAGGTCGTCGCCGGAAGCGTCAAGGACGAGTTCGCCCATAAATACGCACCGCTGGGCATCACGATTCGCGCCTATTCGGACTGGGTGCCTGCCACCGGCCTGTTCGCCAATGCCCGCACCCTGGATGCCGACCATATCCAGCGCATCCGTTCCATTCTCCTGGCCACGCCCCCGGAAGAGTTCGACCAATGGGGTGTAACCATCCGTCATGGCATGGCCCCGGCCAGCGACGACGCCTATGCCGGATTCCGCGAATTCGGCGATCCGGCGGAGATACCTTGAAGGTTCCGGGTTCATCGGTTCACGGTTCATGGTTCATGGTTGGGGCCGTGCTGGGGTCGGGGCGCTTTACGTATGCCGCATCGCCGTAGGGCGCACAACGGTGCATCCCAACAACCGAATTGCAGTCATTACCCTCAACCATTGCCCCCCTGTAACTCCTGACCCTCTGAACACCTGCCTCCCATGCTGATGCCGCAACCCCTCCTCCACCCCGCTCGGCTCGTTATTCCGGTCCTCACTGTGGCCGTCATGCTCCTTGTGGGGCACTTTTTTTACCGCCAGTACGGTCAGGAGGTGGATCTGGTCGCGGAGCAGCATGTCATGGTCTTGGACGTGTCTTACCGGGCGGCCATTGAAGCCTATCGCCGGGAGGCGGAAATTCGTTTTCGCTTGCAGGTGAATCGGTCCGAAGTCCTGGATTTGGTGGAGCTGGCTCTGGACACGCCGGAAGATGTGTTGCCGGTGGTCCGGGGACGGCTTTTTCGTCTGCTCGGGCCACTCTACGATGAGTTGAATGCTTCCGGCATGCCCCAGTTCCATTTTCATTTGGTTGATGATCGTTCGCTGCTGCGGTTCCACATGCCCCACATGGCCGGTGATCCCCTTTTTGACTTGCGGCCTTCGATCCGCATCGCCAACCAGGAATCGCGCCCCGTTACTGGCCTGGAACTGGGCCGCACCTACCCGGGGTTCCGGTTCGTTTTTCCCCTTCAGCGGAATGGCCGCCACCTGGGCAGCGTGGAGATGACCCTGCCCTTTGACCGCATCCATGCCCATCTCGTGGAGATGATCGGTGGCGGAGACTATGCCTTGTTGTTGCGTCGGGATGCGGTCTTGGAGTCAGTGGATACGGAGCATAGAGAAAAATACGTCTCATCAGAACTCAATCTTGACTATGTGATAGAAAATCCTGCTATTTCGCGGATTATTCGTGATTTTGTCGAGTCCGAGCGGGTCCAGGGCATGAATCCGCTTTTGCGCCAAAACAGACAGGTTCAGGAAAATATGCGCCAGGGCGTCTCCTTCATGATCCCGGTCACACTTGGACAGGAAAGCTGCGCCGTGACCTTTCTGGCCCTTTCCGACCTGACCGGTCGGACCATGGCTTATCTGGTCCGGTTTACGCATTCGGAGACGCTCAAGAGTCTCCGCCTAGCCAGCCAGGTCCAGGCCGCTCTGGCTCTGGTCCTGGTCCTGCTGCTGGGTCTGGCCATGCAGTACCTCGTCACCCAGCAGCGCAGATTGCGACGGGACATGGCCTTGCGCAAGCGGGCTGAACAAAAGTTGCAAACGTACGCGCAACTTTTGGAAAACAACAATATCGAGCTGGACGATGCCTTGATGAAGGCCGAGCAGGCCAGCCGGGCCAAAGGCGAATTCCTGGCCAATATGAGCCACGAGATCCGTACGCCCATGAACGCGGTGATCGGCCTGAGCGATCTGCTGCTCCAGACCGAGCTCACGGCCAAGCAGCGTGATTACCTGAACAAGATCAGCGGTTCCTCGCGAATGCTTCTGGGTATCATCAACGATATTCTGGATTTTTCCAAGGTCGAGGCCGGAAAACTGGAACTCGACCTGCATCCCTTCAAGCTGGACGACTTGCTAGGTCAGATGAAGATCCTGTTCGCATCCACGGTGGACGCCAAGAGCCTGGAACTGGCCCTCCGCGTCTCCCCCAACATCCCCCACGCCCTGATCGGCGACTCCCTGCGCTTGGGCCAGGTGCTGACGAACCTGCTGAGCAATGCCTTGAAGTTCACGGAGCAGGGGGAGGTAGTTGTGGAGGTTCAAGAGGTTCACCGTTCACGGTCCAATGTTTCAACGGTTGGTGATGCGGTTGTTGGCGGTTTGGATGTAGGGACGACCCGCGGTCGCCCAACGATTGTCGCGCCAAATGCAACACATCCCGACAACACCACGCCCCCAACCGTGAACCGTGAACCGTTAAACCCCGAACCCCGAACCGTGAAGCTCCGCTTCACGGTTCGGGACACCGGCATCGGCATGGACGACCGACAGATTGCCGGGTTGTTCCAGGCTTTCAGTCAGGCGGACACGTCCACCACCCGCAAATATGGCGGCACGGGGCTGGGTTTGGCGATCAGCCGGAAGCTTGTGGAGCGCATGGGCGGCGAGTTGGGAGTGGAGTCCGTACCGGGGCGGGGCAGCACCTTCTCTTTTGAGCTGGACCTGCCTGTTTCCCAGGAAAGCTCTGAACATGTGGACTGTTCGAGTCTGTGCGATCCAGGGGCCAGGATTCTGGTGGTTGATGATCAGCCCGTGGCCCGGGATGTCCTTCGTGAATTGCTGGAGAGCTGCCGGTTTGTCGTTTCCGAGGCGGAGAGCGGCCAGGCTGCCGTGGACATGGTGGTCCAGGCGGAGCGTATCGGAAAGCCGTATGACGTGATCCTTATGGACTGGAAAATGCCCGGCGAGCTGGACGGCTTGCAGGCCGTCCAGCGGCTGCGCCAACTCCGGGATCAAGGCGCCCTGGCCGGTCCGGACATCCCCGTTTGCATCATCAGTGCCTACAGTCGCGAGGACATGCCCCCGAATCATCCACCGTTTCAGGCGTTTTTATCCAAACCCGTGACCGCCTCGACCTTGGTGGACGCCATGGTCGAAGCCGCTCGCGATCGGCACTCGGCACCCGGTAACGCACCCGGACGTTTTTCGCGCCAGGCCATTCCCTCTTTTGCCGGGTCCTCCATCCTCCTGGTGGAAGACACCCCCATCAATCAGGAAGTGGCCAAGGAAATACTCCAGGAAACCGGGGCCGAAATCACCATCGCCAACAACGGCCTCGAAGCCGTGAATCTGTTCCGCATCCGGCCTTTCGACCTGATTCTGATGGATTTGCAAATGCCGGAGATGGATGGGTTTGAAGCGACGAGGCGCATTCGCGCCGACGAGGCCAGAGGTCAGAGGTCAGAAGTCAGAAGTCAGAAATCAGAGGTCGGAGATCAGACTTCCGCCCCTCATGTTTCAAGTTTCAGCCCTCAGCCCTCCCACCGGCGTACTCCCATCATCGCCCTCACCGCCGCGGTCATGGATGCTGATCGGGAGATGGCGCGGGAGGCGGGGATGGATGGGCATTTGGCCAAACCCATCTATAGGGCAGAATTGTATAACACGCTGGCACAGTGGTTGCGGGTTCAGGGAGAGACGCGGTCCGGGTCGGACTCTGGTTTGGAACGCGAAGGTCAGGGGGGCGACGAGGTGCTTCCGGAGGCCATGGAGGGTTTTGACTTGGAGCAAGGGCTGAGGGCCTTTGACGGGAACGCAGTGTTTTACCGGAAGATTCTTTGGGGCTTCAAGGATCAGGTGGAGCGGGAATTCTCGGTCTTGCCCGAAATGCTGGCGTGGGGTGAACAGGAGGGTGCTGACGATCAGGGAGCCCGCCGCATGGCTCATACCCTGAAAGGGGTGGCCGGATTGGTCCGGGCCGAGCGCCTGGCCGCGGCTGCCGTGGCCATTGACCTGGCCTTCAAACAGGGACGGGGGGGTGGCGCGGGACTCCGCGAGGAGCTTGTCGCGGCTCTGGATCAAGTTCGCACCGGGCTGGAGAAGGTGTCCGCGCCAGGGGCGGGGACCAGGAGCGCTGCCTTGCCCGAAGACATCGCCCCGTCCATGCGTCGGCTTCTGGCCGCCTTGCGGGCCGGGGAGCTGGTGGATGACGATCTGCTGGAGGTTGTGGTCGGTTTCGTGGAACACAAGCTGGGCCACGCTTTGGCTGACAAGTTGCGAACCCTGGTTGACGGCTTTGCCCAGGACGAGGCCGCGGAATTATTACTGGAGACGGCCGGGAAGCTGGGTGTGGATATTGGCTGAGGCAAATGATACGTGGGCATACCGCGTGCAATCGACACAGACAGGATATCTCATGGACATTCAAAGTCAGGAATCCCGACAAAAGCCCGTCGTTCTTGTCGTGGACGATCAGAAGACGGTTATTCATGCCTTGGCCCAATTGCTCAGAGAGGACTACCACGTTTTGGTCGCCCTCAGCGGTGCCAAGGCCTTGGAACTGGCTTCAGGGGAGACGATTCCGGATCTGATTCTTATGGACGTCATCATGCCGGACATGGATGGGTACGAGGTGTGCAAGCGGCTGAAGAACGACCCGAAGACCAAGGGCATACCTGTTATCTTCGTCACCGCCATGGGCGGCGGTGAAAGCGAGGCCAAGGGCCTGGATCTGGGAGCCGTGGATTATATTCCCAAGCCTTTCAACAACGCGGTGGTCAAGGCCCGGGTGCGCACCCATGTCCAGTTGAAGATCCGCACGGACATGCTGGAAAAACTGGCCCTGGTGGACGGATTAACCGGGATAGCCAACCGGCGCAGCTTTGATCAGGCCTTGGAACAGGAATGGAAACGTGCGGCCAGGTCCGGCCGGGATATCAGCGTGATCATGCTGGATATCGACCATTTCAAGGCCTACAACGACAATTACGGCCACGGCGCTGGAGATGATTGCCTGCAGCGGGTAGCCAAGGCGTTGCGGTCCGCGGTGTATCGCCCCTCGGACCTGATTGCCCGCTACGGCGGGGAGGAATTCGTGGCCCTGCTCCCGGAAACCGACTCCCATGGCGCGGCGAGGCTGGCCGAGACATTGCGGCTGACCGTGGCCAACCTGGCCCTGCCCCACGCCTATTCCCCCATTGTCGAACATATAACCGTCTCCGTGGGCCATGCCACCCGTCGAGCCGTCCAGGATCAATCGCCGCAAGATATTCTGAAAGCAGCGGACCAGGCCCTTTATAAGGCCAAGGAGGCCGGGAGGAATCGGGTTTGGGAGGGGTAGTCGGACTTCAGACGTTTCCCAATCCCAAAGGGATGGCATCGTAGAGCCGGTGGTTTCAACCACCGGTAAGCGATAAACCCGATCATCAATCCCCCAGCGTCCACGGGGCAGAGCACCTCGGGCAAACTAGGCAGGGCCTGTTCCAGAGGGATGACCTCCATGTTATCCAGGTAGCGCCGTTCACGTCCGCCGTAGAAAACAAAGGCTCTCGCCATGGGGTAGTCATGGAGAAACGCCCGCAGGCCGCTGAGATCCCTGGGTCTGATGGTCATGGTGCGCTTGATCTCAATGGCGATCAGCCCCTTTTCACCGTACAGCACGAAGCCCACTTCCTGTTTCTCAGCCGTCCGGCAGTAATATTAGGTCAAAGCCCATGCGCAGATTGTCGTTGACCGCAAGCAGTTCTTGGAAAATCAAGGTCTCAAGGGTCGCTCCGTCGATTTCTTCGGGCCGGTCCAGCGGGCCTTTTGGTCGAAGCGCCTTGAATACTCCGGCGTCGAACAGAAAGAACTTCGGATGGGCGGTCATGCGGCGTTGGGCTTTCCTGGTGGACACGGGCAAACGCCAGGCCAACAGGAGAACCTCCAGAATATGGAAATACTCCTCAACCACTTTGCGGTTCACCTCGCATTCCCGTGCCACTTCGGAGATGTTCAGGACACCGGCCTGGGACAGGCAGGCTGCTTCCAGGAAGCGGGCGAAGGCTTGGAGGTTGCGAACCAGCCCTTCCTGCTGAACCTCTTCGCGCAGACAGGTGTGAATGTAACCAGCCAGGTAATCAGCAGGGTCCGCCTCTCAGGGCGGTCAGATATTTCAGCTCGAAGAGCTGATCCGGGAACGGGAGCGTTGCAGTCAAGCCCTGGAGCAGGAAAGTCATGCCCGGAGGCAGTCCGAGCAGATGATGCTGGATGCGCAACGGTTGTTGCAGGGCGTGGTGCATTCCGCCCGGGATGCTTTGATTATCCTGGCCCCGGACCTGTCCGCGCTGGACGGGAACAGCGCATTCCGCCGACTTTATTTGGAAAATGCGATCCAGCAACGACCTGTTATCTGCAGGATGTTGTCGACAGAAAGACCCTGCGGCGCATCAAGGAAATGGTTTCCCAGACCGTAAACTCGGGATGCCTGACCCTAGCATTTTTATTGACGATCACGTCCTGGAACTCAGACTGTTTCCCGTCTTGGACGTTGCGGACAAACCCTAGCGTCTCGTGCTGTGGATGCGGATGCCACGCAGACGAGCCAGCAGTGGGATGAACTGCGCAAGCAACGGGTATAAGGCCGAACAGATGGCTCGGATGGGCAGTTGGGAGTGGGACATGGAAGCGGATGTGTTCCGCATGTCCCCAAACAGGTTTGCGATTCATGGCAGTCGGCCCAGAGTGATGACCGCGGCGGAACTCTTCCCCTTGGCCCACCCCGAAGATCTGTCCGCTGTCCAGGAGTGTCTCCACAAAGTACTGGGCGGCGAGCCGGAATACCGGATCGAACACCGGATCATTAGTCAGGATACCGGAGAAGTGCGCTGGGTCTCCTCTCTGGGCGAGGTGGTGCGCGACGGGGGCGGCCGGCCTTTGAAGCTGTTCGGCGTCAGCCAGGATGTGACCGAGATCTGGCAGGGCATGCAGGTTGCCCCCACACTCATGCAGCAATCATGACGGACAAGTACGTCAAACAACATTATTCGACGACAATCCGCTGGCCCGTAAATCTATGAACAACACCATGAATAAACGCACCATGCCTTCCTCTTGGGCCACGAACCGGCTGATACTAACGGCCACGGTGATCTGGCTCGCCGTGCTGGCGGCGTCACTGGTCTGGAATTGTCGCCAAGTGGACTTTTCCACGATGGTTCTGGCGCATTTGTTGGCAGGTATCCTGGGGCTGGTCGGTTTGGGGGGCGGTCGGCGATTGTTGGCCGAATCCGAGACGCAGCTTCGCGTCAGCGAGGCGCAGTTCAAGTCGTTGTTCCATGAAACATCCGCCTTGCTGTATGTTCACAATGCGAAAACCGGCGAACTCGTGGACGCGAACAAGGCAGCCTGGACAGCACACGGGTATACTTCCCTGAAGGAGCTTCAAGCACATAATCTCTGGCTGGATACTCCATATTCCCAAGAGAATGCCGTGGCCTGTATCCACAAGGCGGCAACCGAGGGGCCCAAGGTCTTTGAGTGGCTGAGCCGCAAAACAACGGGGGAACCCATCTGGGTTCAGGTTCAATTGACCGTGGTGAATCTGGGCGGGGTTGATCGTGTCTTGGCTACGGCCATGAATATCACGGAGCGCAAGCAGATCGAAAACCAACTCCGCAAGCTGTCCAGAGCCGTGGAGCAAAGCCCGGTCAGTATCGTCCTGACTGATTTGCAGGGCACGATTGAGTACGTCAATCCGGCATTCACCAAGGTCACGGGCTATGCCTTTGACGAGGTGATTGGCCAGAATCCGAGGGTGTTGAAGTCCCCGGACAAGAAAACAGAGGACTACAAGGAAATGTGGGCGACCCTCAGCTCGGGCAATGAATGGCGCGGAGAGTTCAAGAACATCAAAAAAAATCGCGACGTGTATTGGGAATCCGCCTCCATTTCTCCGATCACCGATGAGCAGGGGCGGACAACCCATTACGTCGCGGTCAAGGAGGACATCACTCATCGCAAGCGGACCGAGGAACAAACGGAAATTCGGCTCAGGCTGATCAGCTACGCCTCCAGCCACCCCCTGGCAGATTTGATGACCAGATCCCTCGATGAAATCGAACGGTTTTTGAACAGTTCCATCAGTTTTTTGCATTTGGTGGAGCAGGACCAGAAGACCCTGTCCCTGCAGCAGTGGTCTACGGCGACGAAGGAGCGCTTCTGCAAGGCGCCGGGCCTGGGCCTGCACTACGACATCGACCAGGCTGGGATCTGGGTGGACTGCATCCGGGAACGCCGGGGGGTGATCCACAACGACTACGCCTCATTGGGGCACAAGAAAGGGTTGCCGGACGGTCATGCGGAGGTGGTCCGGGAGATGGTCGTACCGGTCATGCGCCATGATACGGTGGTGGCCATCATGGGCGTGGGCAACAAGCCCGTGGACTACACCCAGGAAGACCTGAACGCCTTGACCTTCTTGGCCGACGTGACCTGGGAGGTCATCACCCGCAAACAGGCCGAGGGTCGGCTTTATCAGTATGCCGATCAGATGGAGTTGAAGAATCAGGAACTGGACGCGGCCCTGGTCAATGCCGAGGCGGCGACCCGAGCCAAGTCCGAATTCCTGGCCAATATGAGCCACGAGATCCGGACACCCATGAACGGGGTGATCGGGATGACCGGCCTGCTTCTGGACACGGGCCTGACCGACGAGCAACGCCGCTTCACCGAAACCATCCAGTCCAGCGGCGAGGCCCTGCTGAACCTGATCAACGACATTCTGGACTATTCCAAGATTGAGGCCGGACGTCTGGATATTGAAACCGTAGACTTCGATCTTCACAGTCTGATGGACGATTTTGCCGCTACCCTGGCACTGTGCGCCCAAGAGAAGGGCCTGGAATTCATCTCCTTCATCGATCCTGAAGTTCCTCGTCTTTTACGTGGCGATCCCGGACGATTGCGTCAGGTTTTGACCAATTTGGTGGGCAACGCAATAAAGTTCACGGCGCAGGGTGAAGTTGTGGTCAAGGTCGGTAGCATGATGACTGATGAAAATTCTTCAATTTTCAGGTCTCAGATTCCATCCCTCAGCCCTTCCGAAAACGAAGTTCTGCTCCGCTTCACGGTCCGGGACACCGGCATCGGCATTCCCGAGGACAAGGTCGGCCTGCTGTTCAATAAATTTTCGCAGTTGGATGCGTCCATTACCCGCCGATTCGGGGGAACCGGTCTGGGGTTGGCCATATCGCGGCAATTGGTGGAAATGATGGGCGGCCGGATCGGTGTCCACAGCGTGGTCGGCCAGGGCTCTACCTTCTGGTTCACGATCTGCTTGGACCTGGCACATCAAGAGGACAAGGAGTGTTTTGACGACGAAGGGCACCACCCTGTTCCTTGCGAACTTTTTCATTTTGGCCACGCCAACGCGCGTATCCTCCTGGCCGAGGACAACCCCGTGAACCAACAGGTGGCCTTGGGCATACTCAAGAAATTCGGCCTGCGCGGCGACGCCGTGGGTAATGGCCGCGAAGCCCTCCAAGCTCTGGAAAGAGTTCCATACGATCTGGTGCTGATGGACGTGATGATGCCGGAGATGGATGGGCTGGAAGCGACGAGAAGAATTAGAAGACAGGAGTCGGAAGACAGAGGACAGAGTTCCGATCCTCAGCTCTCAGGCCTCATACCTCAGCCCTCTTCTTTCCCTCAGGTTTCAGGTTTCATCCCTCATCCCCCTCAGCGAACGCCGATCATCGCCATGACCGCCGGGGTTTTGCCACAGGATCGGGTACGGTGCGTCGAGGCCGGGATGGATGGTTTCGTGGCCAAGCCGGTGAATTCGGTTGAGTTGGCCCGAGTACTGGGGATGTGGCTGGGAAGAGAGATTGTTCAGGAGGCGGAACTGGGTATTCAGAAGTCAGGAGTCAGAAGCCAGGAGAGGAGAAACGTCCGAAGAGGAGACGTTGTAAGGACGGAGCTGGATGTAACGGGCAAAAGGCAGGCAAAGGCTGAAGACACTTCGTCGGTGTTCAACCGGGGCGCGCTACTGGATCGGTGTATGGGCGACGAGGACTTGGTGCGGGATGTGTTGGTGATGTTCCAGGACAACATGCCCCAGCGTATTCAGGAACTTCAAACGGCCTTAGACGCCGGCGACGCCTCAACGTCACACTTGGTGGCCCACACCATCAAGGGCATGGCCGCCAACATCGGCGCGGAGTGTCTGCGGGCCCTGGCCAAGGAAATGGAGGACGCAGTCAAGGATGGCGACCTAGTGGCGGTTGGAGCGAGGATGGGGGCGTTGGCGGGTAGATTTGAGGAATTGCGTGAGGTGGTGGGGTAGGGGGGAGAGGTGCAACAGTATAACGGTTTAACGGTTGCAGAAGAGGTAGCGAGAAATTTTGGGTGGTTACGATGTCCCGCCTGCTGTGGTCACGCCAAACGCAACCCAACCCTGCGGCACCACGGACCTAACCGCGAACCGCGAACCGTGAACCGCTGAACCGCTGAACCCCAAGTAAAAACAACCCAAACCATAAGGATGAAAGGGATGAAGAACATCAAACTGGGAGTCAAGCTGGTCGGCGGGTTTGTCGCCGTGGCCTTGATTGTGTTCGTGGTCGGGGCGTTTGGTTGGTATGGTGCGCACAACCTGGCCGGACAAATCAACGAGGTGGGCAGGGTTCGTCTGCCCAGCGTGGAGGCTTTGCTGAATATTGACAAGGAACTCCAGAGTTTGAGCGTACCTCAGAGGACCGTGCTCATTCCGGGACTAAGCGCTGAGGACGTAAGGCGGCAGTTTGATGATTTTGCCCAAGCTCGCGCAAGGTATGTTCGTTATGTTGAAGCCTTTGAGGCCCTGCCGGCGACGGATGAGGAAACAGCCTTGTGGCGGCAATGGGTTGCCGTCGTGGCTGAGTGGCGAGAATCCAATAATGCGTTCTGGGAAATGGCGCGTGAACTGCAATCCGTCGGCATCAATAATCCAACGGAATTGCGGGCCAATCTCGAACAGTTCCGGGCGGACCATCATGCCCTCGTAGGTCGTGTTTACGCCATGGTCACTCAAGATGTTCTGTTCGAGGGAGGAGATAACCCGGAGGCCTGCGATTTCGGGCGTTGGCTGGCCGGATTCAGGACCGAGAATTCCAGGATTTTGGATATTCTGCGGCGCATGCCCGCATCCCATAATCCTTTCCACCAGTCCATCGGTCGGATCAGGAGCCAGATCCAAGTCGGCAACATCGAAGCCGCGAACCAAATTTTAGCACGGGAAACCCTGCCCATGGCCAACGAAACCTTTGCCCGGTTCGATGAGCTTTTGGTTGTAATTAATGAGGCCGAAGCCTTGTTCAACGACATGACCCAGCATGCCATGGTCACGGTTGTCGAGTATCATAGACGCGTAGAGGGGTTGACGCGCCAGGTTGTGGAACTCAATCAGCAGTATGCTGCCGAAGCTGTAGAAATAGCGGAGGCCGACGCGGCTAGATCACAATTCGTGGCCCTTGCCGGAATCGTTATCGGCGTGATCCTGGCCCTGGCCTTGGGTTCGTTGCTGACCATAGCCATCACCCGACCGGTGAACAAGGGTGTGCGGTTTTCCGAGGATTTGTCCGAAGGTGAGTTGGACGCCCACCTGGACGTGGACCAGAAGGACGAGATCGGCGTGCTGGGCAAGGCCATGCAGGAGATGCAGGCCAAGCTCCGGGAGATCGTGGGCGAGGTCAAGTCCGCCTCGGAGAACGTGGCGTCGGGCAGTGAGCAGCTTTCGGCCTCGGCGGAGCAGATGTCCCAGGGGGCGACCGAGCAGGCTGCGTCCGTGGAAGAAGTTTCATCCAGCATGGAAGAGATGACCGCGAACATCAAGCAGAACGCGGACAACGCGGCCCAGACCGAGAAGATCGCCCTGCAAGCGGCCAAAGACGCCCAGGAAGGCGGCCAGGCCGTCTCCCAGACAGTTACGGCCATGAAGCAGATCGCGGAAAAGATTTCCATCATCGAGGAAATCGCCCGGCAGACCAACTTGCTGGCCTTGAACGCGGCCATCGAGGCGGCTCGGGCCGGGGACGCGGGCAAGGGTTTTGCCGTGGTGGCCGCCGAAGTCCGCAAGCTGGCCGAGCGCAGCGGCAGCGCGGCCACGGAGATCAGCGAGCTGTCCAGGTCCAGCGTGCAGGTGGCGGAGCAGGCTGGGGAAATGCTGGTCAGGATCGTCCCGGACATTCAGCGCACTGCGGAACTGATCCAGGAGATCAACGCCGCCAGTCGAGAACAAAGCATCGGCGTGGAGCAGATCAACAAGGCCATCCAGCAACTGGATCAGGTCATCCAGCAAAACGCCTCGGCCGCCGAACAAATGGCCTCCACCTCCGAGGAACTCTCCAGCCAGGCTGAGGAACTCCAGGCCATCATGGCCTTCTTCAAGATGAGCGGCTCCGGTTCAGGACCGAGGAAACAAAAGGCCCACAAATCCCAGGCCAGCAACCTCATGGCTCCGGCCCGCAAGGCCGTCCCGGCGAAGAAGCAGGGTCAAGGCGGCCTGGCCCTGGATATGGGAGAGGATAGTGAGTTTGAGAAGTTCTGAGTAGTTGGGTTCACCGGGTAATTGTAGGGGCGCACCTGTGTGTGCGCCCCGTCCGGATTAACGCGGTAAATCGCATGGACGAAATTTGCACGGGCGGCCAGGCATCACAGAATTATGGAGCAAAGCAGGAATGGTCGGCCACCCGCAAGGGCGGACACATAGGTCCGCCCCTACCGCGTCTCGTGATTCCATGCTCAAAATCATTGACCATTGCTGTCTCATTCTCCGCTGAACCGTTGAACCCTTTTCATCCTTCCCCGGGGGAAACATGGACGACAAATTGAGCACGACACTACGACAATATCTGACATTCACCCTGGAAAAAGCACTTTACGCCATGGATATCGCCAAGGTCCGGGAGGTGTTGGAGTACACGGAGATTACCCGGGTGCCCCGGACCCCGGAGTTTCTGCGCGGGGTGATCAATGTGCGGGGGCGGGCCGTGCCCGTGGTGGACATGCGCCTGAAGTTCGGCATGAGCCGCACCGTGCCCACGGTGAACACCTGCATCATCATTAGCGAGGTGGAACTGGATGGGGAGACCACGATTCTTGGGGTTCTGGCCGATTCGGTTCAGGAAGTGTTCGACCTGGAGCCGGATCAGATCGAACCGGCTCCCCGGCTGGGCGCCCGGATCAATTCCGGATTCATCGACGGCATGGGCAAGCACGGTGAGGATTTCGTCATCATCCTGAATATCGACAAGGTCTTTTCGTCCGAGGAATTGGCCGTGGTTCTGGATGTCGGCGACAAAGAGGCGCTTGCGGCGTAAGCGTGGGTGGCGCAGTTTGCACGGGAGCAAGGAAGGATTTTTTGTCGCCGTGCTTTGACGGTATTTGCTTGATCTGAAAAGTACGGCGACAAAAAAAGAACGAAAAAACGGCTAGGTGATCGAGACGACCAGGAGGTCGATTATGCTACGCGTCTTTATTGGCGTTCTGGTGGCAATCTGCTGCTGGTTGGCCATGCCTCCGGCTGTCCAGGCCGCCGCGCAGCACAAGCAGGTGCTGATGATCACCTCCTACCATCATGGAGACCCCTGGAACGACGGCATTGTCCAGGGGGTGCGGGAGGTTCTGGGGGGCATGGAGCATGTGGATTTGGCCATCGAGCACCTGGATATGCGCCGCAACGCGGGAGATGAATATCAACAATGGGTGAGCAGCTTTCTCGGGCATAAGTATCGGAGAAAGCCCCAGGATCTGGTCATCGTCTCGGATGACGAGGCCCTGAATTTTCTCTTCCGGGTCCGCGAAGAGTTGTTCCCCCGCGTACCCGTGGTCTTTACCGGGATCAACAGTTTCACCCCGGGACGCATTGCCGGTCAGTCCAAAATCACTGGAGTCAATGAGGAAATAAGCATTGCCCGGAACCTGGAGTTGGGGCTGCGGCTCTTTCCCGAGACCAGTCAGGTTTTTGCCGTGGTGGATGACCACTCGCCCATGGGACGGGCCAACCTGGAGCGGTACAGGGCGGAGGTGGAACGGTTCGCCCCTCGGGTGGCCATGGAAGAACTGTTTAATCCGTCTGTCCAGGAGGCCCAGGAGGTGCTGCGGTCCTTGCCCAGGGACAGCCTTGTCCTGCGATTGAACAATTTTCTGGACGGTCGAGGCGGCTTTCTTTCGGTGACGGAAAGTATGCACGTCATTTCACGGGAGTCTCCGGTCCCGGTGTTGTCTTTCTGGGATTTTGACATGGGCCAGGGTGCCTTGGGCGGATTTGTTGTCAGTGCGCGGGAGCAGGGCCGCGAGGCCGGGGAACTGGCGGTCCAGATTCTCTCGGGCCAACACCCGGACTACCTTCCGGTGGTCATGGAAAGCCCCAACGTGCTGATGTTCGATTATCAGCAGATGCGGCGCTTCGGCGTACGGGTCGCGGATCTGCCCGCTGAAGCCGTGGTGATCAATCTGCCCGAAACCTTCTATTCCCAACACAAGACGCTGATCTGGACCGTGGCGGCGGTGATCGCCTTTTTGGGCGTGTGCATTGCGGTGCTTTTGGCCGTGCTGATGGGCCGCAGGAGGGCCGAGGCCGCCTTGCGCGAAAGCGAAGCCATGTACAGGGTGATTTTCGACGGAAGCAGCAACGGTATTCTCGCCGTGAACATGCATACACGACGCTTTGCCTACGCCAACCACGCTGTCTGCCGAATGTTCGGATACACCCTGGACGAGATGTTGGCCCTGAAAGCCATGGACCTGCATCCACCTGAATTTTTGGAGCAAGTCCTTGCGGCATTAACTTCCCTTGTCAGTGGTGGGACAAGATCCGTCAGCAATGTTCCATGTCTTCGCAAAGACGGGAGCCGTTTTTTCGTCGATATTGTCGCGGAAATCGAAACTGTACATGGCGAAGAGCTGGCCGTGGCTTTTTTTACGGACATCACGGCACGCAAACGCAGTGAGGAGCTGTACCAGACGCTGTTTCGCGAAATGCTGGACGGCTTTGCCTTGCATGAGATCATTTGCGATGAGTCCGGCGAGCCCGCGAACTATCGATTCCTGGCCGTCAATCCCGCCTTCGAGAGGGCCACGGGGCTGCAGGGAGAGGACATTGTCGGCAAGACCGTCCTGGAAGTTCTTCCGGGAACGGAACGGTATTGGATCAAGATTTACGGACGGGTGGCCCTGACCGGGGAGCCCGCGGTTTTCGACAATTATGCCAATGAACTTCAGAGGCATTTCGTGGTCACGGCGTTCAGCCCGACATCCGGCCAGTTCGCCTGTATTTTTTCGGACATCACGGATCGCAAGCAGGCCGAAGCGGCGCTGTTGGCGGCCAAGGAGCAGGCCGAGACGGCCAACTTGGCCAAATCCGCGTTCCTGGCCAATATGTCCCATGAAATCCGCACTCCGTTGAACGGGATTTTGGGCATGATGCAGCTTCTGGAAACCACGGATTTGGATCCTGATCAAAGCAAGTACGTCCAACTGACCGTCACTTCGGCCAATCGGTTGACCCGCCTGCTCTCGGACATCCTGGACCTGTCCCGGGTCGAGGCGGGAATGATGGAACTGCATGAAGTCGAATTCGAAGTCAGCGAGCTTGGCCAGTCGGTCACGGACCTGTTCACGTTCATGGCCGGGGACAAGGGGCTTGAGCTGCGTTGCGACATCGACCCGGCCATCCCCGTCAAACTGATTGGGGACGAGGCCCGGGTGAGGCAGATCCTGTTCAACCTGGTGGGCAACGCCCTGAAGTTCACGGACAAGGGAGCCGTACACCTCCGGATGACGTCGCTTTTCGTCGCGAAAGGAGGCGGTACACGGGTGCTGTTCTCGGTTATGGACACGGGCATCGGCATCCCGGACGACAAGATGGACAGCCTGTTCAAAGCCTTTGTCCAGGTGGACGGCTCCTACACCCGCTCCTACCAGGGCGCGGGCCTGGGCCTGGCCATCGTCCGCCGGTTGGTGGAACTGATGAGCGGCAATATTCATGTTGAAAGCACGGTCGGCGAGGGAACCACCGTGCATGTGGTTTTGCCGTTCAAGCTGCGGGATGAAAGATGCAACGTGCCCCCCTCTCCCCGGAGCGGACTCAACCGTGACCTCAGAGTCCATCACAAGGAGCACGCGTGAGCATCAACATTCGTTTGGCTGCAACCATCGGTGGGGTGATTCTTGTCGTCGCGACGATATCGATTGTTTTCGCGAACGCGAGAATGAAGGATCCCGCTTTGCGGGAAGCCGAAAACATGGCCCAAGTTATTCTGGATTCCAGGTTGGCCGTGCATACCTATTTTTCGCATCAACTCAGGCCGGCCTTGTTCGACATGGCCGGCAACGACTGCGCCCGAACTGGAAGAAGAATTCGAGCCCGTATGGATGTCCTCGACATATGCCGTGCGCGAGATGGAACGGTATTTCAAATCATTGCACGAAATACCATACTTTTACAAGGAGGCGGCGATCAATGCCCGCCATCCGGATAACGAAGCCGACTCCTTTGAGCGGGACTTCATTGAAAGGCTGAATCGGGACGACAGTTTGCACCTGCTCTCTGAAATCCGGATCTTGCTCCAGGGCTGACCGTCCTGGTCGACCAACCCATGATCAAGACTATGATCCGCAACATTCTCTTCAATGCCATCAAGTTCACCCCTCGCCAGGGCGAAATACTTATCACGGCCCGGCAAGCGGACCGGAAAGTGACAATATCAATCCAGGACAACGGCATGGGCATGAACGGGCAGATGCTGTCCTCCTTTTTTACCCTGGAAACGGGAAACCGTCGGTTGGGCACGGATGGTGAAAAAGGCATCGGCCTGGGGTTGGTCCTGTGCAAACAGTTTATCGAGCAGCACGGCGGCCAGATCTGGCTGGAGAGCCGACCTGGGCAGGGTACGACGATGTATTTCACGTTGTCGGCGGCGTGAAGTGTCTGCTGACTTGCGATGCCGATTATCATCCAGGGCGACAGTAAGTGCCTTTGTCCTCACGGCGAACTGGCCCACAGCGCGATGCTCGTCCGCGATCTGACCGCCCGTCCCAACCCTTTGGGCCTCGTAGAGGTGGTTCTGCTTGACCGAAGGGCGGGTTATGGCCGATAATAAACCATGCGGCCCTGTAAGGAACAGTTGTTGTATCCGGGATTGCCTCGGCACTGGTTGAGCGGCGGCCCATAACGAAAACCCGTTGTTTCTGGATAAAAAGCACCTTCCTCAACCTTTAGCGCCCAGCCAGGTAAACACCGTAACGGTATGACCCGCATCTCTTTGACCACCCTGACACCGTCCCCTTTGTTAGCGGTCCTGGCACCAGCCATGGTATTGGCCCTGCTCCTGCTTGTAAGCGCAGGACACGCCCTGGCCAATGACCCGTTTCTCACTCCCCCGTCCCCACGCCCTGCGGAGCAAACTCCTCGTAAAACCGAGTACCGCCACGCCTTGACCCTTGCCGAAGAGTCCGGGTCGGCCTCACGCCCCATTCCAGCACGCCCGCCAGCCACCACCCCGCGCATCACGCCCCCGTCCGTTTCCGAAATGGTCGCCCTGCAACGAGAGCTGCGCCAAAGGATGGCCGATTTTTCCGGCAGAACCAGGCCAGGTTCCTAGGTGCGGCCACGTGGCAACTGATGCTGCTCGCGTTTCTTTACGGCGTGATCCATGCCCTGGGTCGGGCGAACATCGCCGCCTTCCACGCTGTGAAGGGCCGACTGAAATCCACCAACTATGGCTTGATCATCCTCATCGGCTTGTTTCTCTCTGCCAAGGCACTGCTGGACTGGTGGCCGGACACCGGGCGAGAAGGCCACAGAGTGACCACGGTCTACTCCCTGGGACATCGTCTCCTTTTTCCTGGCCACGAGGCTGATGCCTTGTCCCGGAGCAGCTCTGAGCTTGCTTTTCACCCTCAGCCTGAACGTCTACTGGGCCGGCAGGACCATGATTCCCTTGACCCTGGGCCTGACCGCCTCGGCTCTGGGATTGGCCACCGTCGGCTCCACCCATACTGCTCTCAACCTCAGCCGTCGCACTGTTGAAACATATACACCATTCAAAGAGAGGAGGATTCTCATGGCTCGTCAATTATCTCGGTATGGATTGGTTTTGCTGTTACTCTCAACCGTTACCCTTTTCTTTACCGCCGGATGTATCACGACTCCCACACCTGGTGGGGCCAAAGGGCATGCCGTTACCGGAGCGGCGGGAGGTCAGACAGCCGAGGGCCAGAGCGGGGAGATGGAGCGGTGTGCTCAACCCCTTGGCACCGCATCTGTTTTCGAGGACAGAAATCAGCCCTGGTGGCACTATTATTCCTCACGATACTCACATCTTGGAAGCACAATTCCGGTCATTCGCACGATGGTTCAACAGTCCAACTGTTTTGTCTTGGTGGAACGGGGCCGGGCTATGGACGCAATGGCTGATGAACGGCAACTCATGCAGTCCGGGGAGTTGCGTGGTGGCAGTAATTTTGGGAAAGGCCAAATGGTTGCGGCTGATTATACCATCAGCCCATCGATCCAATTTTCGGAAAAAGGGACGGGAGGCGTCGATGCTTTCACAGGTGGGTTGTTGCGCCGAGTTGTTCCCGGAGCCGGAAGCGCGGTTGTCGGGGCGGCGGGCAGTTTGAGAAGCAATGAAGCCGCAACGACCCTGCTTCTTGTCGACAATCGTTCCGGTCTGCAGCTTGCGGCTGCGGTCGGCAACGCCCGGAACTGGGACTTTGGGCTCGGGGGAGGCATTTTTTCCGGTCTTTCCGGGGGGGCCGCCGGCTTCAGCAACACTCCCGAAGGCAAGGTGATCACTGCCTCGTTCGTGGACTCCTACAATCAAATGGTCCGTGCCCTGCGAAACTACAGGGCCCAGGATGTCGAAGGCGGTATGGGTACCGGGGGAGGGTTGCAGGTGAACTAGCCAGTCCCTCACCATGAATAAGCGACAGCCACGGCTGTCGCTTTGTTCATGGTGAGGTCTTCGCGTAACTCGCCCAGGGCCCGTGTGAAATAAGCCGCCACGGTCCGCCCGACCTGCCCGCGGAATTCTCGGAAGTTGCGCATCTCCCGGTGCGGGTCCCGAGTCGCGTCCTGAGTCGCGTCCCATCGTATCTGGATTCCCGGCGTAATTGCCTCCAGATATGTCAGGCTTTCCGGAGCCAGTATCCTGGCCCTGGAAGAAGGCCGGGATGAGCAAAGAGGAGTATGCGGAAATGCTGAGCCTGATTTCGCATGAGGGGATCAGATGGATATCGATCTTCACAACCTTTACAAGGAGGGACAAGGTCCATGAAGGATTTCAGTTTTCGGGAGGTTCTAGGGTTGATGGGAAAGACCGCGCCTTTTCTGCTTTTTCGTTTTCTCGTCTATTTCGGCATCACCCTTGGCTTTGTGCTCGTTACGGGCATTGGGGCGGGCATCGGTTATGGCGTAGGTTCCATCGCTAAGAGCGGCGCTGGCGGCGGCATGGTGGGCGGGCTGATCGGGTTCGGAATTGCGAGCACGGTCATGTACCTCATCCGGGAGTATCTGCTTTACATTGTCAAGGCCGGGCATATTGCCGTGCTGGTGGAGGTGGTTGAAGGCGGGACCGTCCCGGGCGGGAAGGGACAGATCGCTTACGCCCAGGAGAAGGTGCGGGAAAGGTTTGTGGAATCATCCCTACTGTTCGGATTGGATCAACTGGTCAAGGGCATTCTGCGAGCATTCAACCGCACGTTCCTGACTGTTGCGGCTTTTTTGCCCATTCCGGGGACTGGCGGCCTGGTGAAGCTGATCAACATGATCGTCAATCTCTCCCTGACCTACCTGGACGAGGTCATCCTGGCCTATCTCATGAAAACGCGTGCCGAGAATCCGTGGGCATCCAGCCGCACGGCCCTGGTGCTCTATGCGCAGAACTATGTTGCATTCCTCAAGAACGCGGCCTGGCTCGCCCTGTTTATCTGGGCCATGACCTTCGCCGTGTTTTTGGTCGTTCTCGGACCGGCGGCCCTCATCGTCAGCATTTTTCCCGGCGCGGGAGGTCCACTGACGTTGCTCGTAGCCCTGGTCCTGGCCTGGGGCATTAAGCAGGCGGTCATTGAACCCATAGGCATGACCGCCCTGATGCAGGTTTTTTTCAAAGTGACCAAAGGCCAGGTGGCCAACCCTGAATGGGAGGCCAAGCTGGAAGGCGTTTCCACCAAGTTTCACGACCTGGCGGAAAAGGCAAAGGATTGGAATCGGGACAAGACCGCATCCCAGACGTCTGAGGTATGATCATTTACGGGTACTCGGACTGAAAGAGCTCTTCGCAACCAAAACAAAGAAAGGGGGACAGCATGGTACGAATTCTCACTGCGGCGGTGTTGACATTGGTTGTTTGTCTACCCATGCAGGCCCAGGCCGACGAGGTCCTGGAGGCCATTGAACAGGCCGTGACCCTATATAAGCAGGGTGATTACACCGGAGCAGCCGGTAATTTGGATTACGCTTCTCAACTGGTTCGCCAGCAGAAAGGCGGTCAACTGGAAAGCTTCCTGCCCGAGGCTCTGTCTGGCTGGACCGCAGCGGATACGCAATCTTCAAGTATGGGGGCGATGTTCATGGGCGGCGTCTCGGCGGAACGGAGCTACCGCAAAGATGATGGAGACGGCAGAGTCAAGGTTGCAATCTTCACGGATTCGCCAATGTTGCAGCCTATGATGATGATGTTCAGCAACCCGATGATTGTCGCATCGTCCGGCGCCAAACTGGAAACGCACGCAGGGCAGCGAGCTATTGTCGATTATGTCCCTGGGGAAAACCGCGGAGAAATCCGTGTTGTGGTGGACAATAGTATCCTTGTCACGGTTGAGGGGCAGCATGTGGAGAAGGTGGATCTCGTTGCCTATCTGGAGGCGATAGATTTTCAGGCATTTTCAAATCTACAGTAGGTCCGGCTATTTTTTACCGAGACATGACGTATACCTTAAAAAGTAGTGTAGCATGCTGGCTATTCAGTGCATATTTGGAAGCAGGATGAATGCATTTTTTTTGATTTTTGTGGATAGATTGTGCTCCTTGCGCCCAACACGGCATGTAGTTTTTATGAGGCGGATTATGCTCTTTGCGTAGTCGAAGCCATAGACTTCAAGGCACTGGAATGCTTGCAACATCTTGCCAGCAGTGTTTGCGGGTTACTCCTTGCTTCCTCAGGGAGCAAGGCAGTGCATACCCCTTCCAGGGGTGGCCAAAATACTGGTCCTCTGGGCCAGGATTCTTTAATAAAGCATGGCTGGGATATATGGGTCGAAAGCAAGGCCGAAAAGGGCACGACGTTCAATTTTACCATTCTTGTTGGCACGATACCAAATTGATATCGACCTAAATTGAGCGATTCACATTTAGGCCATACTCACATGAAAACATACAGCTACAAAAAGGTTTTTCAGGTCGTGGTCGTCGCCATTCTGCTGCTTTCCGGAACGGTCGTGGGCTATTTCTGGATCAAACGCGAGCACCAGTATCAGCTCGAAACCCTGCAGCGCATCCACGAGGACCATGTCGCCCTGCGCAAGGCCGAAGTCCGGGCCATTGTCCGGCAACTGGTTGAAGAAATCGCCTTTCATCAGGCCGAAGTTGAGGATCGGCTGAAGCGGAATATTCTCGAAAAAGTCCGCGTGGCCATCGACATAGCCACGGCGATCCATGCCCGGGAAAGCGGGTCGCGTGACGAGGCCGAGGTCAAGCAACTGATCATCGACGCCTTGATGCAGCTGCGTTTTTTTAATGGCCGTGGCTACTATTGGATTCACGACACGGATCATATTCTCGTGGCCCACCCTTATCGTGAAGGGTCCATTGGTAGGGATGACACCAATATCGTGGACAGCCAGGGGCAATTGCTGATCCAGAGTTTCGTTTCCGCGGCTCTGTCCAATTCGCGGGGCGGGTTTGTCGACTACTACTGGAGCAAACCCGAGATCGACGAGCGCTACCACCGGGAACTGGGTCGGAAAAAGATCGCCTATCTTCAGTTGTTCGAGCCGTACAACTGGGTGTTCGGCGTGGGAGAATACGTGGAGGATGTCGAAGCCCAAACCCAGGAGGCCATGATCAGGCGCATTGCCGCCGTCCGCTTCGGCGAGGCGGGATACATCTTCAATCACGACCGGCACGGGGTATGCCTGAACCATGTCAACGAGGAGGTGGTCGGCCGGAACCGCTGGGAACTCCTGGACGCGTCCGGGATGAAACTGGTGCAGGAGTTGGATCGCGTCGGCCGGCAGCCCGGCGGCGGGTTCCTGGAATATGTGGCCACCATTGATCCGCGCACAGGCGAACCGGCCAAGAAGCTCAGCTTTGTCCGGTCCGTGGACGACTGGGGCTGGGTCATGGGAGCGGGCGTGTACATTGAGGATGTCGAAGCGCGGCTGGCCGAAGTTCAGGCGACCATGCACAAACGTCTGATCGTCAATATCCTCATCGCCGGAATCGCTCTCGGGGTTACGGCGATGTTGGTGCTGTTGGTCAGCCAACGCATGGCCGCCTGGTTCTCCCGGGAACTGAATCTGATCGTCTCCCGGAGCGAGAGCGGGGAGGATGCGCCGGTGGATCTGGACTCGCTGCGCATTGCCGAGTTGCGGGAGATCGGCGCGAAATCAAACATGGTTCTGGCCCAGAATACCAAGATCCAGGCCCAGTTGCTTCAGGCCCAGAAGATGGAGTCCGTGGGCATCCTGGCCGGGGGCGTGGCCCACGACTTCAACAATTTGCTCCATGTGATGCGCGGCAATATCGAGTTGCTGGCCAAGAACCTATCCATTGATCCCCAGGGATCGGCCCGGTTGAAATCCGTCACCACGTCCCTGGACCGGGCGGCCAGGCTGGTCCAGCAACTTCTGTTGTTCAGCCGGAAGGTCGAATCCGGCAAGGAGCCGGTCGATCTGAACCAGGAAGTTCGCGAGGTGGCCCAGATGCTGGAGCGGACCATTCCCAAGATGATCGCCTTGGAACTGCGCCTCGATCCGGCGGTTCGGACGATATCCGGCGACCCGGTGCAGGTGGAACAGGCCCTGCTCAACCTGGCCAACAATGCCGTGGACGCCATGGCCGGGGGCGGTCGGTTGCTCATCGAAACCAGCAATGTGGATCTGGATGTGCATTTCGTGAGCAGCCACCCCGGATCAACCGTGGGACGTCACGTGCTCCTGACCGTCACCGACACGGGATGCGGCATGGACGAGGCAACGCTTAAGCAGGCTTTCGACCCCTTTTTCACCACCAAGGAAGTGGGCCAGGGCACTGGCCTGGGGCTGGCCTCGGTCTACGGCATCGTCAAGAGCCATGGCGGCTACATTCACTGTTACAGCGAACCCGGCCAAGGCACGACGTTCCGGATTTACCTGCCAGCAGCCGATCCATTCGAGGCCGAACCGGACGAACTCCATCAACCCGAAGCCGCGATCAAGGCCAAGATGGACGGTGACAAAGACGTCAGAACCATCCTGGTGGTGGACGACGAGCCGACAATCCGGGAGCTGACCAAGGAGGCCCTGGAAGGCTTTGGTTACGTCGTGCTCCATGCGGCCAACGGAGAAGAAGCCCTTGATATCTACCAGGAGCACGGCCAAGCCATCGGCCTGGTCCTGCTGGACCTGAACATGCCCGGCATGGGGGGGCACAAATGCCTTCAGGAATTGCTTCGCCTTGATCCGACTGTCCGGGTGCTCATCGCCAGCGGCTATTCGGCCAATGGCCAGGCCAGGGAAAGCCTGAACTCCGGAGCCGCGGGCTTCATCGGTAAGCCGTATCAGTTGAAGGAACTGGAGGCAGTGGTGCGGGAGGCGCTGGGGGAGGCTGAACCGCGCGCCCAACAACCCTAAACTGCCGGAGCAAGATTATTCCCGTTGGTGGACGGTTTTAAAGCGAATTTACGTTTTCTGGATAATGATCCTCAGGTAAGGCAGAGATTTCTGGACGGCCATTTTCTAGAGACGAGTGTGTTGGCGGAGAAAATGGCGACGAACATGAAAAATGGAGTTGAAGATGCAGGCTGGCAATGCCCGGGGTGACTCGGCGGAGCTGAACGGGGGCAAGAGCGGATGCTCTGAGCCGATTTACGTGGCTCGGCAGCCGGTTTTTGATCGGGACATGGATATCTGGGGCTATGAATTGCTTTTCCGGCACAGCTCCCAAAGCACTTCGGCCCGGATCGACGATGAAAACGAGGCGACCTGCAAGGTGATCGCGGATGGATTTGGTCTGGTCGAGGATTTGCTTGCACCGGCTCAGAAGGTTCTGATCAATTATCCTGGGGAGATGTTGATTCAAGGCGCGCCACGAGCCTTGCCGTCCGGAGTGGCCATAGTGGAAATCCTGGAAACGGTTCAGCCGACTCCGGAGATTTTGGACATCTGTGCCCAGCTCAAGGCCGAGGGCTATGTTCTGGCCCTGGACGATTTTGTCGGCCAGCCCGGTTACGAGGCCCTGTTGCAACTGGCGGACCTGGTCAAGGTGGACGTGCTCAATCTGGAATACGATCAAATCAAAGCCATTGTCGGCGGCCTGCGACGGATCGGCAACTGTCGTCTGCTGGCGGAGAAGGTCGAGGATCTGGCCATGTTCGACCAATGCCGAAAGCATGGTTTCGACCTTTTTCAAGGCTATTTTTTCAGTCGGCCGGAACTGGTCAGCGGCAAGAAGCTTTCGGCCAACCAGATTTCCAAGCTGCAACTGCTCAAGGAACTGGGCGTATCGGATCTCGAACTTGGACGAGTCGCCATCATCATCCAGCAAGACGTGTCCCTGAGTTACCGTTTGTTGCGGTACATCAATTCTCCCGGGGTCGGCTTGCCCAATAAAATCACGTCCATCAACCAGGCCGTGAATCTCCTGGGGCAGCGCAAGATCGTCACTTGGCTGCGGGTTTTGATCATGGCCGAGATGAAGACCACGCCCCAATCCGGGGAGCTGCTTTTGCTTTCCATGCAACGCGCCAAATATCTGGAGACCTTGCGTGAAGCCGGAGCACCGGCCCGGCTCTCCGGCGAGGGCATGTTCCTCCTTGGTCTGTTTTCCTTTTTGGACGTTATTCTCGGTCAGCCCATGCCCGATATTCTGGCCAAGCTTTCCCTGGAACCTCGCCTGGAGGCCGCCTTGCTGGGACGGGATGATGAGTTGGGAGTCTGGCTGGATCTGGCCGCGGCCTGTGAACGGGGTGAATGGGACACGGCCGAGGCCTTATTGAGCGACCTGAACCTGACATCCGAGCACTCGGCCAGGGTCCTCAACGAGTCCGCTTTATGGGCCAAGCAGTTCCTGGATGCGTCCTGATCATGCCCAATTCCGCTTCGATTCGCTCCAGAACCGGCGCCACGCCCGAAACAGCTTTCGGCGTCGACGACCCGGATTTCTTCGATCACGCTCCCATTGGCATCTTCACGTCCACGCCCGAGGGGAGGTTTCTTTCGGTCAACCCCGTCCTGGCAAGAATGTACGGCTATGAAACCCCTGGTGAACTCCTGGAGTCCATTCGGGACATCGCGGCGCAGGCGTACGTCGATCCCGCGGAGAGAGAGGAATTCAAGAGGGTGCTGGAAAAATACGGTCAGGTTTTCAATTATGAAAGCAGACGATTACACCGGGACGGTACGATTATCTGGGTGTCCGTGAACGCGAGGGGCGTGCGTGACGAAACAGGAGGTATCGCCCTTTACCAGGGATTTACCACGGATATTACCAAGATCAAGCTGGATCACCAAAAATTGTGGGAAAGCGAGAACAGAAACAAGGCCCTGCTCAACGCCCTGCCCGACTTGATGTTTCTGTTAAACCGGGAGGGAGTGTTTTTGGATTATCACGCGCCGGGCGGAGGTCTGCTGATGGAGCCTGATTTGTTTCTGGGGCGCTACGTGATGGATGTCCTCGAGCCGGATATCGGCGAACTGACCCTTCGGCACATCGACCAGGTCGCAAAGGACGGAGCATGCGTTTCCTACGGCTACGAAGCGGAGATCGAGGGTGAAACCAGGTATTTCGAGAGTCGACTGACGGCCTGCGGGCTCAATTTTCTAGCCATTGTCCGGGACGTCACGGTCCTCAGAAGATCACGGGAAGCTCTCGGGGAGCAAACGCGATTGCTGGAGAAAATCACCGACAACATGCTTGAAATCGTGGCGATCACGGATTTGGAAGGGAAGGTACGGTTTTTGAGCAAATCCAACAGGCTTTTGGGGTATGCCCTCGACTCCCAGGTTGGCAGGAACATCATGGACCTCGTGCATCCCGAGGACAAGCCGTGGGTCATGGCTGCTTTCGAGGATTTTCTGGCCGTCAAGGACGGTACGCGTATGGTGGAGTTGAGATATCAGCGGGCTGACGGAAGCTATATCTGGCTGGAGACAGTGGGCAGCTTTATTTTTGACTCTCAGGGCAATCCCAGGGAAATACTCTTCAGCTCCCGGGACATCACCGAGAAAAAGCAACTGGAAATCATCAGAAAAGAACAGCAGGAGCAACTGATTCAGGCCTCCAAGATGACCGCCCTGGGTACGCTTGTGGCCGGGGTGGCTCACGAGATCAACAACCCCAACAACCTGATCATGCTCAACACGCCCATTCTGGAGCGATCCTGGAAGGACGCGTCACCCATTCTGGACGAGTATTGGCGCAAGAACCCGGACCTGAAGCTGGCCGGGATTCCCTTTGGCGAGATGTGTCCGCATGTCCTGGATCTCTTTGCCGGGATCAGTGAAGGAAGCAGACGCATAGCCAAGATCATCACCGAATTGAAGGATTTCGCCCGGCAGTCGCCCCTGAATATGGCCGACCAGGTGGACATCAACGAGGTGGTCGGGTCGGCCCTGGTTTTGATCCGGAAGACCATCTCCGGGTACACGGACGACTTCAACGTGATACTCGCGTCGCGCATACCGCTGATTCAGGGGGACCATCAAAAGCTGGAGCAGGTCGTGGTCAACCTGTTGGTCAACGCCTGCCAATCCCTGGTCGACAAAAAACAGGCCGTTACCCTGGAAACGTTTCATGCCCCGGACCGCCAGGCCGTGGCCGTGCGGATCACGGACCAGGGCGAGGGGATCCGTCCCGAGGACATGAGCCGCATCATTGATCCGTTTTACAGTACGCGGCACAAGATCGGGGGCACCGGCCTGGGGCTGTCCATCAGCTCCGCGATTGTTCAGGACCATGGAGGCGCCCTGCACTTTGATTCCCAGCCCGGACAAGGGACCACGGTAACCGTGTACTTGGGCAAGATCGTGAAGTGATGCGGTATCCGGTCATGCTTCGCTGCTCAGATCGCGACATGGATTCAATCCGATCATAAAAGTCGGCATTGTTTTTCTGGATTTTTGGTTGTTCTTCCATTACGAGCCCGAGAAGAAATAACCAATCGAAAAACGAAGGAGAGCGAGATGAAGAACCTAGCCATCGGAGTGAAGCTGATCAGCGGCTTTCTTGCCTTGCTTGTACTTGTTTGCGGGGGGCTGGGGTTTATCGCCTATGACCGCGCCTCCCGTGCCGTGGTGGGGCAGGTAGAGGAAATCATTCCGCTGATGGCCGAGGACGGGGCCGTACTCGTCAGGAGCCGACTGGATTATCATATGTTGGCTCTGGAAGGGGTTGCGAACCGAAGATTCATCCAGTCCATGGACTGGCCCCAGCAGCGTCAAGCCATGGAAGAAGATACGGAGAGGCTGAACTATCTGGGCATGGGGATCATCTTTCCCAACGGCCAAGCCCGCTATCCGGACGGAACCACGGCGGAATTGGGGGACAGAGCCTATTTTCAACAGGCCATGGCAGGAAACACGGTTTTTTCCAACGTGATCATCAGCCGGGTGACCAATCAGCCGGTGTTGATCCTGGCCACGCCTATCAGAGGAGAACGGGGCCAGGTCCAGGCCGTGCTCATCGCCCGTTTGGACGCCACGCTGCTCAGCGAAATCACGGACGATATCGGATACGGGGCCGCGGGGTACTCCTACATCATCGACGAGAAGGGAGCCTTGATCGCCCACGGCAACCGGCAGTTCGTGCTGGATCAACGCAACTTCATCGAAGAGGCGAAAACAGATTCTCAGTTCACTCAGTTGGCGGCCATGTTTCAGCGCATGGTCAAGGGCGAGTCCGGCTTTGACGCGTACCCGTTCATGGGGACGAACCGCTATTTCGGATTCGCGCCCATCCCCGGCACGGGATGGTCCATTGCCGTGGGGGCCATGCAGGATGACGTGTTGGCCTCGGTGTATCAGTTGCGCTGGACCGTGGCCATCGCCTCCCTGATTTTCTTTGGTCTGGGCATCGTCATCGCCCTGGTGGTCAGTCGCGCCATCACCGGACCGGTGAACCGTCTGATGACCTACGCCGACGCCGTGGCCAAGGGCGACTTGCGGGCTCAGTCCGGTATTGACCAGAAAGATGAGATCGGGCGCTTGAACCTGAGCATTCAAACCATGGTGCAGTCCCTGATCGAGAAGATGGAGGAGGCTGAGAACCAGTCCGAGCTGGCCCGCCAGGAAACCGAAAAGGCTCAGGTCGCCACCCGTGAGGCCGAGGAAGCCCGGGCCCAGGCCGAGACGGCCAAGCGCGACGGGATGCTTGAGGCCGCGGCCAATATTGAAGGCGTGGTGGAGCGGATGACTTCCGCCTCCGAGGAACTGTCGGCTCAGGTGGAACAGGCCAGCCGGGGCGCGGAGGAGCAAAAGAACCGGACCGGCGAGACGGCCACGGCCATGGAGGAAATGAACGCCACGGTCCTGGAAGTGGCCAAGAACGCTTCCCAGGCCGCCGAGGCCTCGGACCTGTCCCGAACCAAGGCCGTGGACGGGGCCAAGGTGGTCAGCGCCTCGGTGGAGGCCATCAACACGGTGCAGACAAAGGCTCAGGAAATGAAGAGCAATCTGGACCAACTCGGACGTCAGGCCGAGCAGATCGGGCGGATCATGAACGTGATCGAGGACATCGCGGACCAGACCAACTTGCTGGCTCTGAACGCGGCTATTGAGGCGGCCCGGGCCGGAGACGCGGGGCGCGGGTTCGCCGTGGTGGCCGACGAGGTGCGCAAGCTGGCTGAGAAGACCATGAACGCCACCAAGGAGGTGGGCGAGGCCATCTCCGCCATTCAGCAAGGCACCCAGGCCAACATTCGAGGCATGGACCAATCCGTGGCCGCCATTGAGGACGCCACCAGGCTGGCCAACCAGTCCGGGGACGCGCTGCGCGAAATCCTGGCCCTGGCCGAACAGGCCGCGGACCAGGTCCGTTCCATCGCCACGGCCGCGGAACAGCAGTCCGCCACCAGCGAGGAGATCAACCGCGGGGTGGAGGACATCAACCGGATCTCCTCGGAAACCAGCGAGGTCATGGATCAGTCCGCCCAGGCCATCTCCGAACTGGCCAGGCAGGCCGCGGAGCTGCAGGAGGTGGTGCAGCGGATGAAGCAAGGCTGAGCCGGGTTGGACGAAAGAGACGAACGCCCGGAACGGCTACCGCGCCGCGCGACCCGGTCTGGCATATGCCAAGCCGGGTCGCGCGGTTCTTGAAGGTGTCGGCCTGGATCGAGGAAAAACAGGGGGTGCGGACCCGTTTTTTCATGTCGTCTTCGAAGCAGCCATACTCGCGAAGGTCGGTCCCAGGTCTTTTATCCGGCTCTGCCTGGCGTAGTTACAGAGATTATTTGAAAAGCATCCTGAACCAATGAGAACCAATATGTCCATCGACACGGATACCGCATCGCACCGTATCCTGGTAATCGACGACAATGCCTCGATTCATGAGGATTTCCGCAAAATTCTTCACCATGTCTACTCGGCGAGAGATGAGTTCCTGCGGATGGAGGCCGAGCTTTTTGGCAGGGGCGACGAGCCCGCGCCCGTCGGCTTTGAAGTGGATTTCGCCTCCCAGGGCCAGGAGGGGCTGGAAAAGGTCCTGCGAGCCGAGGCCGATGGTCGGCCCTACGCCTTGGCTTTCGTGGACGGCCGTATGCCTCCCGGCTGGGACGGGATCGAGACCATCAGTCGGCTCTGGGAAGTCAGCCCGGAACTGCAAGTGGTCTTCTGTACGGCCTACGCGGACTATTCCTGGCGGGACATCCAGCAAAGCCTGGGGGTGACCGACAGCCTGGTAATTCTTAAGAAGCCCTTTGAAAACCTGGAAGTGCTTCAACTGGCCCATGCCCTGGCCCGGAAATGGGAGTTGAATCGGGAGGTCCAGGGCCGTCTTCGCCAGCTGGCCTTTAACGACACTTTGACAGGCCTGGCCAACCGCGTCCAGTTCATGGATCGGCTCGGCCAAGCCCTGGGCGCGGCCTTGCGCCATGGCCACCAAGCCGCTTTGTTGTTTATTGATCTGGATCATTTCAAGCGGGTCAACGACTCTCTGGGGCACGGCGTGGGCGACGAGTTGCTTCAGGCCGTGGCTGAGCGCCTGCGAAATTGCCTGCGGGACACGGACAGCCTTGGGCGACCGTCTCTTTCAGGGCTTGCGGCCCGCCTGGGCGGCGATGAGTTCACGGCCATTCTTCCCGAAATCCAGAAGGCCGAGTCAGCTGCCAGAGTGGCTCGGCGTATCACGGAGCAACTCTCCCAGCCCATTGATCTGGGCCTCCATCGCGTCCAGGTTACGGCCAGTATCGGAATCGCCATGATACCCCAGGATGGAGACTCCGTTGAAACCTTGCTCAAAAACGCTGATTTGGCCATGTACGCCGCCAAGCGTGCGGGTTCGAACACGTATAGTTTTTTTCAGGAATCAATGACCGAAGCGGCTCATAAGCGCTTTACCCTCGAGAACCTGCTGCGCCAAGCCATTTTCCGCAACGAACTCTCTCTTCATTACCAACCCCAGTTCGATCTGAGCACCGGTCGGGTTTCCGGCATGGAGGCCCTGTTGCGCTGGGACAGCCAGGAGTTGGGAAGCGTTTCACCAAGAGAGTTCATTCCCGTGGCGGAGGATTTCGGCCTGATCATCCCCATTGGGGAATGGGTCCTGCGCTCGGCCTGTGAACAAACCGCGGCATGGATCGCCCAAGGAGTGGATATCCCCCGGATTGCCGTCAACGTTTCCATGCATCAACTCGACCATGCTCGTTTTTCGGACATGGTCCAAGACATTCTGGCCCGAACCGGCCTGAAGCCGTCACGCTTGGAAATTGAAGTCACCGAAAGTCTGCTGGCCGTGAAACCCGAGAGAGTACTGAGAGTTTTGCGGGACTTGCGAGAAGTGGGGGTGCAGGTGGCCATCGACGATTTTGGTACCGGGTATGCCAGTTTGAGCCGACTCAAGGAATTGCCCGTGGACTGCCTCAAGCTCGATGGCTCGTTCATCGTTGATCTCAACGGCGGCAAACCGGACCAGGCCCTAATGGATGCAATGATAGCCATGGCCGCCGGACTGAAGCTTAGGGTGATCGCCGAGTGCGTGGAAACGACCCGTCAGTCGCTCTTTTTACGGGACAGGAAATGCCCTGAAGTCCAGGGTTTTCATTTCGGTCCACCCATGCCCCGGGAGCAAGCCGAGGCGTTTTTGAAGGGGCAAATCGTATCTGCCGGACTCGGGCCTCCAAACCCGGACATGGCGCATGGGTGAGGAGGAGTGCGTGAACACGTTTGAAGCGAATCGAAGGCATCGGGTATTGGTCATTGACGATACTCCAGCCATTCATGAGGATTTTCGGAAGACCCTGGCCGTTAGCGAGCCGACGGACAAAGGGCTGTTGGATATGGAGTCCGAACTTTTCGGGGTCAGCGCTCCTGAACCGGACTTGGGGAGTTTTAGCGTGGACTTCGCGTCGCAGGGCCGGGAGGGTGTGGACATGGCCGTGCGGGCCAAGGCCGAAGAGCTTCCCTACGCCTTGGCCTTTGTAGACGGACGGATGCCCCCCGGCATGGACGGCATCGAGACCATCCGGGAACTGTGGCAGTCCTGTCCAGACCTGCAGATCGTGCTTTGCACGGCCTCTGCGGACTATTCGTGGCGGGGCATTCAGACGGTTTTGGGAACGAGCGACAACCTGGTTATCCTGAAGAAACCCTTCGATACCATGGAGGTGCTGCAACTAACCCACGCCCTGACCCGGAAATGGGCCTTGAGCCGAGAGATCAAGGGACGGCTGTACAAGCTGGCCTACTATGACAGCTTGACCGATCTGCCCAACCGGACATTTTTTCTGGACCGGCTCGAGTATCTACTGAAAACGAACAAGCGGTACGGGCATACGGGCGCACTTTTATTCCTTGACCTGGATGCCTTCAAGCGAATCAACGACAGCTTGGGCCACGGCGTCGGCGATGAGCTGCTCAAGGTTATATCCCTGAGAATGTTGGACTGCCTGCGAGGCATGGTTCCGGTTGTCCGGCTCGATTCAGGGGATATGGCGGCCCGACTGGGCGGAGACGAGTTCGCCGTGATCCTGTCGAACCTGGAACAGCCCGACACCGCCGCCAACGTGGCCTTGCGGATCACCGAGCACCTTGCCCGGCCCATCACCGTCGGCAGTCACCAGGTTTCCGTAACCTCGAGTATCGGTATCACTTTGTTTCCCCAGGATGGAGAAGATGTCGAGACATTGATGAAGAATGCCGATTTGGCCATGTACAACGCCAAACGCAGGGGGCCGAACGCGTTTTTGTTTTACCGGGATTTCATGAATGTTACGGTCCGGAAGCGATTGGCCCTGGAACACCATCTGCGCCGGGCCATTGCCGAAAATGAACTTTCGCTGCATTACCAGCCGCAGATCAACCTGACGACGGGCCAAGTCGTCGGGTTGGAGGCCTTGCTGCGCTGGGACAATCCGGAACTGGGTATGATCCCTCCGCTGGAGTTCATACCTATCGCCGAAGAGAACGGGCTGATCATATCCATCGGAGAGTGGGTTCTGCGCGCGGCCTGTACGCAAGCCAAGGCCTGGCTAGACCAAGGGGTGCCGCTGCCTCGGGTCGGGGTCAACATTGCGTTGTCACAGCTTATTCATGGCGGTTTTTTGGCGATGGTCGACGACGTGCTCGCCGAGACGACCTTGCCTCCTCGCTTGCTGGAAATGGAAATTACGGAAAGCATGCTGATGAGCGATCCCGACGGAGTGGCCCGGGTTCTTCACAAGCTGAGGGAACGGGGAATAAAGGTGGCCATCGACGATTTCGGCACGGGCTACTCCAGCCTGGGGCGGTTGCGGGACTTGCCCATCGATTGCCTGAAGATCGACCGCTGCTTCATCAGGGGCATCAGCATGGGCATGCGCGACGAGCCTATTCTAAACGCGATGATCGGCATGGCCGCGGCCCTGGATTTGCGAGTGGTCGCCGAGGGCGTGGAGTCCGCCGGACAGGTTGATTTTTTGCGTTCCAGCCATTGCCCGGAAGTCCAAGGCTTCTTGTTCAGCCACCCTCTCTCCGCGTCACAGGCTGAGATTTTTTTGCGTGATAATTCCCGGGCGAGAGAGTGATCCGGATTTGTCGGTCATTTCAGCCTCAAGGATACATACTCAAAGGAGCAGCGGATGGTGATTCGCCCCTTCACATCGCCCTGCAGTCCCGGATGAATCTGGTGGTGGGGACTGAAGTGCTAATAAAATGAAGAATATCTCCCGGATGAACCCCTCGGCCATGGGATCTGAACACACCAATCGTCGCGGCTTGGGCATCGCCCTGCGCACGGCCTTGCTGTCCTGGATGGTGAGCCTGGCCACCCTGGCCATCTTCGTCATGATGGTCATTCCCCAGCAGAAGCGAACGTTTTTACTCAATCTGGAATCCAAGGCCAACAGCGTGGCCGTCTCCCTGCGTGACGTGGCCGCCGGGGCCGCTGTCAACGAAGATTTCGCCAGCGTGATCAGTGCCAGTCTGACCTTGATTCAGGGCGATCCCGAAATCGACTTCCTGGTCGTCATGAAGAACGACGGCTATTCGCTGATCAACGATCACAACGGCTGGCGAGTCGAACCCCAGGCCGGTCCGTACTGGCATCCCAGCCAGCGTGTCGCCACCGGGGCTATTGCCGCGATTCCCGACTTCAGTCCCCGCACCTTTCACTACGCCCAGCCGTTCGATTATTCCGGCATCGAATGGGGCTGGATTCATGTCGGGCTTTCCTTGGCAAGCTACGACCAGAGCGTCGCGACCCTGTACCGAAACACGCTCATCCTGGCCTTGGGCTGCATCCTGTTCAGCTTTGCGGCCTCGTTGTTCTATGCGCGGCAGCTTGTCCAACCCATTTTGCGCTTGCGCGGGGTGGTCCAGCGCATCGCCGATGGGGATCTCACGGTACGCGCGGATGTGGCCCGGCAGGACGAGTTGGGCGCCTTGGCCGTGTCAGTGAACACCATGGCCGAAGCCTTGCTCCGGCGAGACCGCATCCTGGAGGGCGTTCGTTTCGCGGCGCAGCAGTTCGTGCAGACCGGCCACTGGCAATCCGTCATCGATCAGGTTCTGGCAAGACTGGGTCAGGCGTCCGAAGCCAGTCGGGCCTACATTTTCAAAAATCACCAGGACAACGTGGGCCGGTTGAGCTGCTCCTTGATTCATGAATGGACCCTGGTCGGCATAATGCCGCAGATCCATAACCCGGGATTGCGGGACTTGCCGTACACGCGACCCGGCTTGGACCACTGGGGCGAACTGTTCGCCCGGGGGGGGTGCATCTCCGGACCGGTGGACGAGATGAGCCCCGAGGAGCAAGCCGATCTTCGTCCTCAGGGCATCAAGTCCCTGCTGGCCATACCTATTTTTGTCGATGAGCATTGGTGGGGTTTCATCGGGCTGGACGACTGCGTCACGGCCCGTTCGTGGTCCGAGCCGGAAAAGGACAGCTTGCGCGCCGCGGCGGACATAATCGGGGCGACCATTGCCCGGCAGAGGGTTCAGGACGCGTTGCTGGAATCCAAGTCCACGTTGGAACAGAGGGTTCTCGCGCGGACCCGGGAACTCCAGAGTCAAGTCCGGGCCAAAGAGCGGGCCCTGGCCGAGCTGGCCGCGGCGCAAAGCTCTCTTTTGGAGATGTCCCGTGCCGCGGGCATGGCCGAGGTGGCTACCGGGGTGCTGCACAACGTGGGCAACGTACTGAACAGCGTGAACGTGTCCTGTTCCTTGCTTCAGGATCAGCTTCGCCAGTCACGGGTAGGCAACGTGGCCAAGGTGGCGGAGATGTTGAGCGAAGCTGAGGGTGAGCTGCCCCGCTTTTTGGCCGAGGACTCTCGTGGGCGCCGGATTCCGGCCTATTTACGTTCTTTGGCCGATGTCCTGCAAGAAGAACAGAAGCTTATGGCCAGGGAAGCCCAGACACTGCAAGACCGAGTCGAGCACATCAAGGAAATCGTCTCCATGCAGCAAACTTTCGGGCGTATCTCCGGAGTCCTGGAAATTTTGCCTCCGGAGCAGTTGATGGAAGACGCCCTCAAGCTCAACGCCGAGGCTTTGGCCCGGCACGGGATCACGGTGCGCCGCGAATACGAGCCCATGCCTCCGGTCAGCGTGGATAAGCACAAGGTTTTGCAAATTCTCCTGAACCTGATCACTAACGCCAAGTACGCCTGCCTGGAAGGAGATGCGGATGCAATGACGATCACCCTGGCCCTGTCCCGCCCAGCTTCGGACCGGGTGCTCATGCAGGTCGTCGACAACGGGATGGGCATTGCTCCGGAGAATTTGACCCGGATTTTCCAGCACGGCTTCACCACCCGCCAGGGCGGCCACGGTTTCGGCCTGCATAGCGGAGCCCTAGCCGCCAGGGAACTCGGCGGCAGTCTGAGCGTACACAGTGATGGTCCGGGTCGCGGCGCGACGTTCACTCTGGAGTTTCCAACTGCTGGGAACGGCGCGCAATAAGCGGCGTGGCGGTTCTGATCTCAAGAGCTCGAAATCAATCCTCGAATTGGTTGACAATCCTGAACTTTTCCGCGGAGGTTCTCTTCTAATGAGAACACTCATGGCTTTTCTGTTGGTAATGTATGCGGCCGGCTGGTCTCATGCCGAGCCTGAGCTGGTCCGAAGCGATCAAGTCGTCCGCCTCGGTATTTCCTCGCGAACCTTTCCGGCGACTAATCGCAACGACGCCCTTGCCGCCATGAGGGTTTGGGTGGATACGGTCATCAAGGAGCGGGAGCTTCGGGAGAGCGTGGAAGTGGCGTTGTATGACTCGGTTGAGGAACTGCGCTCGGCCTATGAGCAGGGACGCGTCGACGCGGTTTCCCTGACCACGGAGGAAATCATGCTCCTGGGAGTCCGACCGGACTATGTCTACATCCCGAACCAGGATCACGGCTTTCATGTCCGGTATGTGCTCCTCGTGCGTCGCGACGGCGCGGTCGCCGACGTGGCGGACCTCACGGGGCATGAGCTGGTCGTTGCCGATCATCAGCGGATGGTCTTCGCCGGATTCTGGCTGGAAAGCCTGCTGGCCGACGTTGACGGCAACCGGACTGGCAGGCGGCTTGTGGATCAGGCCAGGGTGGCGAAACCGTCCAAAGCCATCTTGCGGGTCTTTTTTCAACAGGCCCAGGCCGCCCTGGTCACCTTGGAAGCTTTTGAGCTGGCGTGCGAACTCAATCCGCAGCTTCGCGACGAACTCAAGGTCTTGCGTGAATCGCCGCCACTGGTGACAGCCTTATTTCTTTTCCGGCCGGACTGGCATGGAGTCACAAGGGAACGGCTCGAAGAGGCTGTCTTGAATCTGCATGCCACTCCCGGAGGTCAGCAGGTGCTCACCGTGTTCCAGAGTTCCCGCATGGAGAAGCAGCCTGGCTCCGTACTGGACTCCACGCGAAGCTTTCTTGAGCGATATCTTGGGTTCGCGCCTGATCCGCCGCCCGGGGAGGAACCGTCATGACCTCACGGATCTGGCTGGCCGGGATGAGGCAAGGGAGGCGATCGACCCGCTTCCTGTCAGAAATGTCTCAACTGTCTGGCACAAAATGGGAAGCGCCTTGAAAATGATCGAAACCCACAAGCGGATCGCATTGGAGCCTTCTCGATTCATGAAAACTCTCGTCGTTTTTCTGCTGATATTCATGGTGGTCTGCGAGATTCAGGCCGAGCCCGCCCGCGGCCAGAACCACCAGGTCGTCCACATCGGTGTTTCCGACCGGACCTTCCCGGCCGCCAACCGCAACGACGCCCTCGCGGCCCTCAAGGTTTGGGCGTCTATGGTCTTCGACTCGCTCAATATTCAGGAGCACTAGTGTCCCAACGTTTTTCATTAATCAATGCTTAAGACTCTGTAAAATATGACTTTTTATTCTTTTTTGGCTGTTACCGATTTGAACATCCAGCAGCTAGTACCTTATACCTCTTGCAACATTT